>DBFNNF010000216.1:0-2851 GCA_048407585.1 Lactobacillus johnsonii
AAAAAACTTTAAATTTACTTGGATTAGCGCAAAAAGCTGGAAAGTTAGCAACGGGATTTGATGCAGTAAAAATATCTTTAAGCAAAAATCAAGCAAAATTGATTTTTATTGGAAATGATGTAAGTCAAAATACTAAAGATACACTGAATTTCCTTATAAGAAAAAACAAAGAGCCGAAGCTAGTGAATTAAACGCTCAGACTGAGGCTTCTCGCCGTAAATGGCATCAAGAACAAAATCCTCAAAGATCAAAGGTTAAAAAAGTGGAAAATACTCGTAAGCCAAAAGAAGAAAAACTCGAAGGAGCTGCAGCTGTAAAAGCTCGTGTTCAAGCTTCACAAAAACCAGTTGGTCCAAAGATTATTAAACCATCGCCGGCTAGAAATAAGGCTAAGAGACCTACTGTAAAAAAGGTAGAACCTATCGCTCCAGTTGTACCTGCTCCTCAAAAAGAAGAAACAAAGCCAACTCGTAAGAAAGACTTTACTCGTAAGAAACGTGAAGTGCCAGATTATGAACGTGAAAGAAGCGAACATTCAGATAAGGCACGTCGTCGTAGAAATAAAAAGAACAAGCGTATCAACCAAAGTAAAGAAGTCAAGAAGCAACCAACTCAAAGAAAGGAACGTCCATTGCCAGAAACATTAGTTTATGAAGAAGGCATGAATGCTCAAGATTTAGGAAAACTTCTTCATAGAGAGCCTGCAGAAATTGTTAAGAAGCTATTTATGTTAGGCGTTATGACTAACCAAAACCAATCTTTAGATAAGGATACTATTGAGCTTTTAGCAGCTGAATATGGTATTGAAGCTGAAGAAAAAGTGCATGAAGATATCTCTGATATTGATACTTTATACACTAAGGAAATGGAAGAATCTAAAGCTTCTAAGCATCAAGAAAAACGTCCACCAGTTGTAACAATTATGGGTCACGTTGACCACGGTAAGACTACTTTACTTGATAGATTGCGTCACACTAACGTGTCTGAACACGAAGCCGGTGGTATTACTCAGAGAATCGGTGCTTATCAAGTAAGAATCGATGATCGTTTAATTACTTTCTTAGATACTCCAGGACATGCCGCTTTCTCAAATATGCGTGCACGTGGTGCTGAAATTACCGATATCGTTATCTTAGTAGTTGCAGCTGATGATGGTGTAATGCCACAAACAATTGAAGCTATTGACCATGCTAAGAGTGCTGGGGTTCCGATTATTGTTGCTGTAAACAAGATTGATAAGCCAGGCGCAAATCCTGATCATGTTATGGAACAACTTATGAAATATGGTTTAGTTCCTGAAGATTGGGGTGGGGATACAATCTTTGTTAAGATCTCTGCTAAGACTGGTAAAAATGTTGAAGAGCTCTTGCAAATGATTTTACTTCAAGCTGATGTCATGGAACTTAAGGCTGATCCAGATCAAAAAGCAATTGGTACTGTAATTGAAGCTCGTCTTGATAAGGGCCGTGGTTCAGTAGCAGATATTTTAGTTCAACAAGGTACATTAAAGGTTGGAGATCCAATTGTTGTTGGTGATACATTTGGCCGTGTGCGTGTTATGACTAATGATAAGGGACGTAGAGTGAAGAAGGCTACCCCATCTACTCCTGTAGAAATTACCGGTTTAAATGATGTTCCAGAAGCAGCTGATAAATTGGTTGTCTTTGATGATGAAAAGACTGCTAGAAGCGTTGGTGAACAACGTGCTAAGAATGCCTTAGAAAAACAACGTGAAAATGTCCAACATGTTACTTTAGACAACTTGTTTGATACAATGAAGAAAGAGAACATGAAGGAAGTTGACATTGTTCTTAAGGCTGACGTTCAAGGTTCAGCAGAAGCATTGCAACAATCTCTTGAAAAGATCGAAGTTGAAGGGGTAAGAGTTAACATTATTCACTCTGGTGTTGGTGCCATTAATGAATCTGATGTTACTTTAGCTGGTGCTTCAAATGCATTTATTGTTGGTTTCAATGTTCGACCAACTAATACTGCTAAGAGTCAAGCAGATTCTGAAGGTGTAGATATTCGTCTATATAACATTATTTACAAGGTTATGGATGATGTAGAAGCTGCAATGAAGGGTATGCTTGAACCTACATACGAAGAAAAAGTTACTGGTAACTTAACTGTTCGTGAAACTTGGAAGGTATCTAAGATTGGTACAATTGCTGGTGCCTTTGTTGATAACGGATATGTTACTAGAGATTCAGGTATTCGTGTAATTCGTGATGGTATTGTTAAATATGATGGAAAAGTTGCATCCCTAAAGCGTTTCAAGGATGACGTTAAGGAAGTTAAGCAAGGATTTGATTGTGGTATCACAATTGAAAACTTTAATGACATTAAAGTTGACGATCAACTTGAAGCCTACGAGATGCAAGAGGTACCTGTTAAATAGGCATCTTTTTTCACAAAAAAGGAGCTTAATTATGAAACATAGAATTGGTCGTGTAGAAGGCGAAATTTTACGTGAATTGACAAAGATATTACGTAAAGATATTCGTGATCCACGTTTAAATGATGTCACTATCACAGCTGTAGAATGTACAAATGATTTATCATATGCGACTGTTTACTACAGTATGTTGACAGATGATCCAGCAAAGGAAAAAGAAGTAGCTGAAGGACTTGATAAAGCAAAAGGTATGATGCGTCACTTGCTTGGTCAAACTTTAACTGTTTACAAGGTTCCTGAGTTGATTTTTAAGCGTGATACTTCTGTTGCTTATGGTTCTAAGATTGATAAGTTAATTAATCAAGTCAAGAAGCAAGATCAAGAACGCGAGAATAAAAATAAATAAATGAAAAAGACGCCGAAAGGCGTCTTTTATTTTGGAGATTAAATAAT
>DBFNNF010000217.1:0-8157 GCA_048407585.1 Lactobacillus johnsonii
TATTTATAAGAACTTGGCAAAAAGATTACATCTTTTTAAACAAAAAAATAAGACTGACGAAATAGTCAGTCTTATAGTTCCAAAGAAGCCTTATTATTTCTTCTTTGAGTTTTTATCTTCTTTTTGTAATTTTTGAGCCATGTTAATAATGTACTCACGTAAATCATCTTTAATTTGAGGGTGAGATAAACCATATTCAATTGATGTTTCAAGGTAACCTTCCTTGTTACCAACATCATGACGTTCACCATTAAATACATGAGCAAATACTCGTTGAGTCTTGTTCATAGTATCAATTGCGTCAGTTAATTGAATTTCGCCACCACGACCAGGTTTTTGATGTGCTAAAATATCAAAAATTTCTGGAGTTAACAAGTAACGACCAATAATTGCGTAGTCACTAGGTGCCTTATCAACGTCTGGCTTTTCAACAAAGGCCTTAACGTTAATTAAACCAGGTTCAATTTCGCTATCTGGATCAATAACACCATACTTAGAAACTTCTTCATGTGGTACAGGCATAACAGCAATAGTTGATGCATGAGTCTTGTCATAACGATCGATCAATTGCTTAGTTAGTGGAACCTTGTCATCCATCAAGTCGTCACCAAGCATAACAGCAAATGGTTCATCCCCAACGAAGCTACGAGCTCTTAAAATCGCATCCCCTAAACCAGCTGGGTGTGGTTGACGAGTGTAGTAAAGGTTAACACCTAAGTTAGTAATTGATTGGGTTAAGTGTAAAAGATCAGTCTTACCCTTTTCTTCCAAATCTTGTTCTAGTTCTGGGTTAGCATCAAAGTGATCTTCGATAGAACGCTTGTTTTTACCAGTAACGATCAAGATATCTTCAATTCCAGATTTTTTAGCTTCTTCTACAATAAATTGAATTGTTGGTTTATCAACAATCGGTACCATTTCCTTAGGCATAGCCTTAGTGGCAGGTAAAAATCTAGTACCTAATCCAGCTGCTGGAATAACTGCTTTTCTTACTTTCATTTTATTCTCCTCACAAAATAAGCTTTCCTTAGTGTATTTTACCAAACTTCTAGAAACTTATTTAGACAATTTACTATTTTTTTCTAAAAATTCTCAAAATCGGGCTACGACTGTATTCAATTTTTCTACCTTTTAATTCATCCCCTGTGGCATTAAGACAAATGCCAAGCAAAAGTAAAAATGAACCTACATTTAGCCATAACATAAAGATTATAAAAGAACCTACAATTCCATAGTTTTGCCAGCGCGTTCCAAATTGCCTCAAATATAAACCAAAGAAATAGGATAAGGCGCTCCAGCTCACTACAGTAAACCATACTCCAGGCCATACGATGCGCTTTTGTACAGTGATGTTGGGAATGACATAGTTAATATACAAATTTATAATAACCATAACCAAAATTATAATCGGCCAACGATAATTTTCCAACTTATATACCCACCACAAGGATAGATTAAAAATTGGAGCCAAGAATTCCATAATCTGTCTACCAAAGGTAACAACAAAAATTATTATTGAAAAGCCAACTACCAAAATCACAGAAAGAACAAAAGTAAATGTTCTAGCAAGTAAATAGTTCCACCATGACTTACCTTTTTCTTTTTTATCAACGCCATAAATTTTATTTGCTGCTAAGCGAATTGAATTAACCAAACAACTTAAAGACCAAATAGCAATCACAATACCAAGAGAAATAAAACCACTGGAGTGTTTTTTCAATAAAGCATTGATAATTGGCATAATTAGACTTGAAACTTGAGATGGAAAAATTAATTCAAGATAGCGAGCAATTGGCTCAGTGTCGATATTAAGCAAAGGTAAAACATTTCCAATAATAATTATGATTGGAAAAATACTTAATAGCACATAATAAGCAATAATAATTGAAGTCTGATTTATCTCGCCTTGGCTAATATATTTAGATAATAACTGAAAAAACTCTGTTATACGGTTTTTAGTCTGATTGAGAAAAGAATTCATGGTCTTACTATCTATTAATCTTCATCTAAAAAGTGAGGAAGATATTTTTCATAGCCATCATATGGCTTTTGCAAAGTTAAGATCTTTGGTCCATCTGGAGTAATTGCAAAAGTATGTTCAAATTGAGCTGCCTTCGAACCATCTGGAGTTGCGTAGTAAACCCAATCATCATTAGGATCTGATACAGTCTTTTGTTCGATTCTCCAGTCTCCACCAGCTTCAACCATTGGTTCAACTGTGATAGTCATTCCTTCGCGTAAACGCAAACCATGACCTGCCTTACCCCAGTGAGGAACTTCTGGATCTTCATGGATAGATGGTTGAATACCATGGCCTACAAGTTCACGTACATCACCATAGCCATTTTCATCTTCAACATAATTTTGAATAACGCTACCAATATCACCAATACGATTTCCAACAACCGCTTGATCAATTCCCATGTACATTGCTTTCTTAGTAACGTCCATTAATTTTTGGTCTTCAGCAGAAATTTCACCAACACCATAAGTAGTACATGAATCAGTTTCGTAGCCATCAACGTTGCAAGTAACGTCAACGCTGACCAAGTCACCCTCTTTTAGGATCTTATCTTTTCTAGGAATCGCATGAGCAATTTCATCGTTTACACTAATACAAGTTCCATACTTATATCCTTCAAAACCTTGTTCTGAAAGACGACCACCATGTTTTTTCATAAAATCTTGAGCAAATTCTTCAATTTCCCAAGTTGAAATTCCAGGTTTAATAACATCACGTAAACTTTCAAACATAGCTGCTAAAACGCGACCAGATTTTTGCATCCCTTGCAACTCGCGCTTTGATTTAATTGTTATCATTAAAAAGTCTCCTTTTTTAATTTATATACTCTTAGCATACCTTAAATAGGTATGATTTTGTAGTTATTAAGAAAGTCTCAACCATTCATTATAAAGCTTTTCTTAAATAATTTCTCTTAAGATTTACAAACTTCTATACTTCTTTAGTATAATAAGAGAAAACGTTATAGAAAGAAGTTTTTTGCATGAAAGCACAAATTGTCTTTGCCAGCATGACTGGTAATGATGAAGATATGGCAGAAATTTTAGAAGAAAACTTACAAGATGCAGGTTTTGACGTAGAAAATATTGACGTCAGTTTTGCAGATGCTAGCTCTTATCTTGATGCTGACCTTTGCGTGATGGTTACTTATACATATGGCGAAGGCGTGATGACTGATGAATTAAAAGACTTTTATGACCAACTAATCACACTTGACCTATCCGGTAAAAAATTTGCTGTAATGGGTTCAGGAGACAAGACCTATAAAGATCACTATTGTGAAAACGTAGATGATTTTGAAAAAGCATTTATTAAATGTGGCGCTATCGAAGCAGCAAAACCAGTTAAAATAGAAAATGCAGTCGATGATGATGACATCGCCTTAATTGATCAAGCTACTGAAGAAATAGTTGAGGCATTTAATGGCTAAAAATCACCCTAAAAGGAAGGGGCAAAAGATTACTCAAGAGCAGTTGAGAGAACTCGGGAGTAAATTGGTTGCGAGACACCGAAATTTTTATGTTTATGTTATCTTCGGTTTTCTAGCAGCCGTTATTAATATTGCCTGCTTTCTTTTATTGCATAATATTTGGAAAATGCCTGTGATTTATGCCAACACAATCGCATTTATTATTTCTAATTTAGCCTCTTTTTCTTTTAATAAACATGGTGTATTCATTCAAAATGTCGATAAAAAGCATGGAGTAGTTTACCAAATTTGTTTATTCTTTATTTACCGAGTCATTAGTTTAGTCCCGGATAACTTAATTATGCTAGTTGGTATTTCTTGGCTTCATTGGAATGCATTTTTTGTAAAAATAATCGATCAAATTTTAGTAGGTATTTTCAACTATTTAACTACCAAATCAATTTTTCTTAACACTAGTGGTAAATTCGCTAAAAAATTTAAAGACTACTTTAATAAAAAGTGATCTAAAAAAGCTCCATAAAAATGGAGCTTTTTTTAGTTAAAATCAACTGGTTTTTGATTATGTTCCTTGTCAAAATAATAAGCAATTGCATCCATAATCCGATCAGCTGCTTTTCCATCCCCATATGGATTTTTCGCATTTGCCATTTCAGCATATGCTTTTTCATCTTCAAGTAAACGTATCATTTCAGCACGAACCTTCTCTACTTCGGTTCCCACAAGTTTTAAAGTTCCAGCTGCAACTCCTTCAGGACGCTCAGTTGTATCACGTAAAACTAATACTGGCTTACCTAGAGAAGGAGCTTCTTCTTGAACTCCACCCGAATCAGTCATAATAAAGTAGCTTTTTTTAGCTAGATTATGAAAATCAACTACATCTAGCGGTTTAATCAAGTGAATTCGCGGATCGTCACTTAATACCTCTTTAGCTACCTTTTGTACACGTGGAGACAGATGAACCGGATAGATAATTTCAACGTCTTTATGACTATCAACTACCTGTTTCATAACTTTAAAGACGCGTCGCATCGGTTCTCCTTGATTCTCTCTGCGGTGCATGGTAACTAAAACAATCTTACTGTCTGGATTAATTTCATCAAGAACATCGTGATGATAATCTTCTTTAACCGTCTGTTCCAAAGCATCAATGGCAGTATTCCCAGTCACATAGATATTATCAGCGGGATGATTTTCTTTAATTAAGTTTTGTTTGCTTAATTTAGTTGGTGCAAAATATAAATCAGTTAAATCATCAGTCATTTGCCGATTCATCTCTTCTGGAAACGGAGAATACTTATTCCAGGTTCTAAGGCCAGCCTCCACATGGCCTAACTTTGTTTGTTCATAAAAAGTTGCTAAGGCAGCCGCAAAGCTAGTTGTTGTATCCCCATGAACCAAAACAATGTCTGGTTGCTCTTTTTTTATTACTTTAGCCATATCAAGCATTACTTTTGAAGTAATATCTTCTAACGTTTGATTTTTATGCATGATATTAAAATCATAGTCAGGTTTAATTTTAAAAATATCTAAAACCTGATCCAACATTTCACGATGTTGAGCACTTACGACTGTTATCTCTTCAAAACGATCATCTTTTTTTAGCTTCAACACTAACGGTGCCATTTTAATAGCTTCTGGTCTAGTACCAAAAACTGTCATTACTTTTACTTTATTCATAATTTATCCTTACCTTATATTTTGTATCTTCTACTATACCCCAATTAAATTTTCTTTGGTACTATTTGTCAAACTACTTTATACTTATATACTATAAGGAAAGTGAGCAATTTATGTTTAGTTTTTTATCTTTAGCTGCAATTTTAATTACCATTATAGTCTTTTGCTTAGTTTTCCTCTTTGGGAACTCTTACCCACAAAAAAATAAGCATGTTTTAATTGGAATTATTGCAATATTACTAATTATTTTTCTCTGGATTGTTTTAGAGATTTTTATTAACCCATTAAAATATGTTTAAGATGAATAAAAAAGCATTTCTTCTCATTAATTGAAGAAATGCTTTTTTCATGTATGACCCCGGTGAGATTCGAACTCACCTCTACGGTTTAGGAGACCATTGTTCTATCCAGATGAACTACGGGGTCAGGACTAGTTTCTACTTTAACATAAAAACTAGTTTTTCACTATCATAAATTTAATATTGAGGTAAATAGAAATTCCGTTGATTATTATCTTGCTTAGCAATCTTATCTGCCGCAAAAACAAACGGCATCCAAATAAGAAGCGCAATTACCATATTAATGAGAGCCAGTACAATAGCACGCCAATCATAATTGCAAGCTAAGAACGGTCCAATAAGTGGCGGCATTACAGTTGGAACAAAAATTTGAACTGGATTAACTAAACCAGCCTGTGTAGCCCAATAAGCTAATGATACATTTACTAAAGGAGCTACAACAAACGGAATTAAATAGACAGGATTAAAAACAACTGGCAGACCGAAAATAATAGGTTCATTAATATTAAAAATTCCTGGTGCTACAGCCATCTTTGCTATTGTTCGATAATCTTTACGCTTAGAAAACATTAAAATGGCAATAATTAATACCAGAGTTCCGCCTGCTCCACCAAACCATGCAAAAACATTAAAAGAGTCGCGAACCCAAATATAAGGAACATGCTCACTGTTTCTAACAGCGGTAACATTAATATTTTCTGGTGTCAGCCACAAAGAATCTATTACTGGAGTTAGCACACTTATCCCGTTAATTCCAAAGAACCAGAAGATCTGAACCAAAAATGTAACTAATAAAACGACTCCAAATCCTTGTCCTAAATTAACCAAGGGTCTTTGAATAGTAGTAAGCAGCCAATTACCAAAATAGGTTCCTGTAAGCCTTTGAAAAGCATAATTAACAAAACCTACAATAAAAATAGAAAGCAGGATCGGGATCAAAGTACTAAATGCCACCCATTCTGCATGCGGCATACTACTATCTACTTTTAGTCTAATTCTAGCCTTATAAAAGGTAATAAATAATGCTGTTCCAATACAGCCAAAGATAATAGCTGTAAAGAGCCCCATTGTAGAAAACTGTTTGATATCAAAAGCATTTTTAATATCAACTACATCCCCATCAATGCGCAATTTAACAGAATCACTAATGCTCATTGCAAAAGCAACTAAAGATGCGACAGAACCTGCAAATCGGTTCACTTCATAGGTCTTAGCTAGGTGATAACCCCAAGAAATTGCAAAATAAACCGCAAAAAGGGCAAATGTGCCTTCCCAAATGATGTTGTCAATCGCTACTACAGGCTGCATTAAAGAATAAAAAGTATCCCAATGCATTTGTACTTTAGCTGCTCTAATTATGCTATTAAATAGCATTGCAATTGAACCAGCCATTGTAATTGGCAGTAAAGAAATAAAAGTGTCTCGCATTGCAACTAGCCAGCGTACTTGAGCTAAACGCGATGCAGGTGGCAAAACATAAGTTTCTAGCCATTTAACTAAAGATGACATTATTTTTCTCTTCTATCCTTTCGAGGATGATATCCTTTATTTTTCTTATTGCGCCAACGCTTCTTTTTATGCTTAGGCCTAATTTCCTTTACTTTCTTCTCTTGAGTTTCTAGCTCTTCTTTTTTTCGTTTTGGCTTTTCAGTCGTTAAACTATAGCCTGCAAAATATGCTCTTTGAACTTGGTAAGTATCAGCTAGTAACTTTTTCAAGTCTCTAAAGTCATGATCGTCCCCAAGAGTGACAACAGTTCCTGATTTATTCATTCGGCCTGTTCTACCGCTCCGATGCAAGTAGGTATTTACTTCACTCGGAATTTCAAAGTTAATAACATAGCTAACATCAGGTAAGTCTAACCCACGAGCTGCTAAATCAGTCGCAAATAAAAACTTAATTCGTCCTGCTCTAAAATCACTAAGCATCTTTTCTCTATTTTGCTTACTAGTTTCATTACTTAAAACAGCGAATTTTGTCTTACTATGACTAAAAATTCGCGCAAATCTCATTTCACTTTCTGTACTATCAAAAAAGAGAATACCCTTAAACTTATCTAACTTTGCCAACCGCTGCAAAAACTGCATTTTATATTCATTTGAAACTTGTAAAAAGTAATGTTTAACTTCAGATTTTTGCTCTGGTCGCACATCAATCAGTAAGAAAGTATGATTAAACAAATCTTCGGCATCTTTCGTTATTTCTGACTCTGATGCTCCAAAAAGTAAAATTTGAGCAGTTGAAGATAAATTTTGTCCTAATGAACTCAGTAAATCTAATTTTGTGAATTCTAAAATATCATCTGCTTCATCAATCACCAAGGCATTAATGTCTTGATACTTGATTCGGTTCTCTGATAAAAAGTCAAAAAATCTTCCTGGTGTAGCAATTATTATTTCCGGTTTTTCCTTTTTTAAGCGTTCTAATTGTCTTTTTCTATTTCCTGCTCCAACTAATGCAATGGTTTTTAAGCCTAATGATTTTGCATAAGGTAAAAGATTATTTCTGGTTTGGATCGCAAGTTCAGTGGTTGGTTCTAAAATAATGCCTCGACCACCAATTTCGGCAATTCGCTCCATTACTGGCAAACCATAAGCTAAAGTTTTACCAGTACCAGTCTTAGCTAATCCTACGATGCTAGCACCATTACGAATAGCATCATGTGTTCTTTCTTGAATTAAGGTTGGTTTATTTTTATGTTCTTTTTCTAAAACTTGTGTAATTGCGTT
>DBFNNF010000218.1:0-2524 GCA_048407585.1 Lactobacillus johnsonii
AAAAATTAAGAGAAAAGACAAAAAAGGAGTGCTTTTTATAATGAAATATAATCAATATGGCTATTTAAAAACAGACTTTGACCAAATGGTTAAAGAACTACAATCTATCAACTTCTTACCTAATGATTGGAAAGAAAATAGTTTTTCTGGCCTTTTAGCAACGCTAGTTGAAAACTCCGTTGCCGAAGCCAAAACTTATGGTGCAAAAGAAGCTAAATTAGCAGAATTTGCAGTTAGTGATCATAAAAATTTAAAAGATTTTTTAGCTGAAAATCCTAATTCAATTTCACGTAACCAATTTTATAATGTTGCGTTGCAATTACTCGGCTATCATGTTGGCTACGATTATGACTTAAATGATCCACTAGCTCGGATGAAGGCTAATGCTCTTCCTTATACGGATCAAGAAGAAATTGATCGTAATGAATTAGTTAAAGTCTTCTACCGCCTACTTAACACTCGCGCTAAAAATGGTCAAACTTTCATTGATAATATGGCTGGTAAAGGTTACTTCACCCAGTTTTACGGTAATAATAAATTTATGTACTTTAATGGTAAGTCACTCCCAGTTTTTGATATGAGTAAGGTTATTCGTGAAGTGGTTTATGTTGAAAGTGATCTTGATACTGATGAAGATGGCAAACCTGATTTACTTCAAGTCACAGTCTTTCGTCCTTATCAATCAAACAACTTCAAGTTCCCTGCTCTCTATACAGCAGATCCATACTTTGGCGGAATTATTGCTAATGAAAAACGAAACCACAGTGTAGATGTCAATCTAGAAGATGCTACTAAGAGTACTTACCCTAAGTATGGAGCAATGCCTACTGCTAAGGCTCAAAAGCCTGCTAGTGAAGATCAAGCCGCTACAGAGGAAGCAGTACATAAAGCCGCCTATTCACTAAATGAATATTTATTAGCACGTGGATTTGCAAATGTTTATGCTGGTGCCATTGGAACACGCGGTTCCGACGGTTTAAGAATTACTGGCGCACCAGAAGAAACTGAAAGTGCTAAAGAAATTATTGAATGGCTCCATGGTGACCGCATTGCCTATACTGATAGAACTAGAAAGCATGAAACAAAAGCTTCCTGGTGTAATGGAAATATCGGTATGACTGGTCGTTCATACCTTGGTACTCTTCAAATTGCAATTGCTACTACCGGGGTGAAGGGACTTAAAACCGTAGTTTCTGAAGCTGCAATTTCTTCTTGGTATGATTACTACCGCGAGCATGGTTTAGTCATTGCTCCAGAGGCTTGCCAAGGAGAAGACTTAGATATGCTAGCTGAAACTTGTCAGTCTAATCTTTGGGATGCAGGTGACTATCTAAAAATTAAACCTAAGTACGATGCAATGCAAAAGCGTCTTTTAGAAAAATCAGACCGTGAAACTGGCCAATATTCTGATTTTTGGGAAGCCAGAAATTATCGTCACCACACTGATAATATTAAATGTTCCTGGATTTCAGTTCATGGTCTTAATGACTGGAATGTTAAGCCTAAGAATGTTTATAAAATTTGGCAAAAAGTTTCTAAATTACCAATCGCACATAAACTATTCTTACATCAAGGTCCTCACTACAACATGAATAACCTTCTTTCCATTGATTTTTCTGACTTAATGAATCTATGGTTCTGTCATGAATTGTTAGACATTAAAAATAATGCTTACAAGCAATGGGAAGATGTAATGATTCAAGATAATCTACAACCAGATATCTGGCATGAAGAACCAACTTGGAATAATGAATTAGGTAAAAAAGAAATTTACTTCCCAGATAAGAGCGGCAGCCTCTTAAAAGATGGCGGAGAAGATAATGATAAAGTTTCATTTACAGACCAAGGTGGAAAAATCTTTAAAGAAGCTAAGATTTCTGAAGGAAAATGGCAGTATGACTTCATTTCCGGAGAAGAAAAATGGCTTGATCAACAATTGCGCTTTGTAACTGATGAATTCATTCATACTGTTACAGTAGTTGGTCGTCCTAAGATTAAAATGAGTGTTTCTACCTCTCTTCCTAAAGGCCAAATTTCTGTAGCTTTAGTTGATCTAGGTACTAGAAAACGTCTCACTCCAATTCCTAAGTCATTTAATGATCAAATTCAAGAATTAGGCTACCGCTTCGGCACCGAAGTAATGAAAGAATTCGTTCCTGATAAAGAAACCAAGGCTAAATTAATTACTAAAGGTCACATGAATGTTCAAAACTATGCAGATATGAAACATGCCGAAAAAGTTGAACCTGGTAAATTCTATGATTTAGAGTTTGAATTGCAGCCTACCTTCTATCGCTTACCAGCTGGTGCCCGATTAGGTTTAATTATCTACTCAACTGATCAAGGGATGACCAAGCGTCCATTAGAAGAAGAAACTTATACTATTGATTTAGATAAGACACAATTGATTTTTCATGAGATGTAATAACTATTGATACTAATACTGAGCCTCCTCTTAAAGAAAGGAGAGAGACAATATGGAAACTTCAAGTTCAACAATGTATTGGATATTATTTTAAATAAT
>DBFNNF010000219.1:0-1860 GCA_048407585.1 Lactobacillus johnsonii
TTTAATTTTTAAATTCCAATATGATATAATCGTTATTGTTAAATAAATCACTAATATGGAAGGAAGTATTAGCAAATGTCAGAAGAAAAAATTCATAAGATTATTCTTGTTGGTGACGGTGCTGTAGGTTCTACTTACGCATTCTCATTAGTTCAACAAGGTATCGCACAAGAATTAGGTATCGTTGATATCATTAAAGAAAGAACTCAAGGTGATGCTATTGACTTAGCAGACGCTACTCCTTGGATTGCACCAAAGACTATTTACTCTGCAGAATACTCAGACGCAAAAGATGCTGACTTAGTAGTTATTTCTGCTGGTGCTCCACAAAAGCCAGGTGAAACTCGTCTTGACCTTGTTAACAAGAACTTAAAGATTTTATCTTCAATCGTTGAACCAATCGTTGAATCAGGTTTCAATGGCATTTTCTTAGTTGCTGCTAACCCAGTTGATATCTTAACTCACGCAACTTGGAGAATGTCAGGATTCCCTAAGGATCGTGTTATCGGTTCAGGTACTTCACTTGATACTGGTCGTCTTCAAAAAGTTATCGGTGAAATGGAACACGTTGACCCACGTTCAGTTAATGCATACATGCTTGGTGAACACGGTGATACTGAATTCCCAGTATGGAGCTACAACAATGTTGGTGGCGTAAAAGTTAGCGATTGGGTTAAGGCTCACCCAGAAGTTGGTGAAAACAAGCTTGAAGCAATCCACAAGGAAGTTGCTGACATGGCTTACGATATCATTAACAAGAAGGGTGCTACTTTCTACGGTATCGGTACTGCTTTAGCATTCATCACTAAGGCTATCTTGAACAACGAACACAGAGTTCTTCCACTTTCAGTACCTATGGATGGTGAATACGGCTTACACGATATTCACATTGGTACTCCAGCAGTTGTTGGTCGTCATGGTTTAGAACAAGTTATTGAAATGCCATTAAACGCTGACGAACAAGCTAAGATGGAAGCTTCTGCAAAACAATTAAAGGAAGTTATGGACAAAGCCTTCAAAGAAACTGGCGTAAAGGTTCGTCAATAATAATTAAGACTTTTTCCTGTAAAAGAGCATTCACATTGGTGGATGCTCTTTTATTTTCTAAATTAAAGTTGTTTAATCAGTCTTTAATTTTTATATAAAACTATGGTATAATGGCTTGTAAATTTCAGATGTATGGAGGCTAATCATGCTAATTAAATCTCTTGTCTATAAAAAAGATTACTTAACTACAGTCAACGAAAAAGCTACTCTTGCCGAAGCATTAAAAATCTTAGAAGACTCCGGCTTTCGTTGTGTCCCTATTTTAGATGATACAGGAACCATTTTCCGCGGAAACATTTATAAAATGCACATTTACCGTCACAAGTCTCAAGGCGGCGACATGAATCTACCTGTAACTTACTTGCTTAAAAACGCTACTAAAACAATTAAGGTAAATTCACCTTTCTTCCGTGTATTCTTTAACATTAAAGACCTCCCATACATTGCTGTATTGGATGAAGAGAACCATTTCTATGGAATTTTAACTCACTCCCGTTTGCTAGATATGCTTTCTGATGCTTGGAATATCAAAAACGGTTCTTATGTTTTGACTATCCTTTCAGATAATGATCGTGGTAATTTAGTTAAAATGGCAAAAATTATTTCTAAATATAGTAATATTGCCGGTTGTTTAACTTTAGATGTCAAAACTGGTGAATTAGTTCGCCGTAACTTGTTTACTCTTCCTATTGGTGTTTCTCGCGAAACAATGACTGCTATCGTCAACCGACTTGAAAAGAAGGGTTTTGTTGTTGCTGAAATTGAAGATCTTCAATCAGGTCTAACAATCCGTAGCGCAGAAAAACCTGGAGA
>DBFNNF010000220.1:0-8530 GCA_048407585.1 Lactobacillus johnsonii
ATACTGGACATGCTTTGCTCATTTCAGGTTTTTATCCCCAATTTAATTCATCATATTTTGCTTGGATAAATTCCCTAAATAAAGGTAGAGTGAACCCCAATTTACCGCGAATGATTGGCTTGATTAAATCATATTTAATTAGCTTAGTACGGTACATATTGACGTACTGCTTGCTTTTACCCATTTTTTCAATAATTGCACTAATATTATTATTTTTTGACATCTCATAGAGAAACTGAAAATCAATTTCTGTTAATTCATGTGAGATGACATCATACGCTTGATTGAAAAGTGTATCTTTAAAAGCTAACTTAGTATAATTCCAGGCTTCTTCAAAATTTTTACCAGTAGATAGCTCTTCATACATCAAATCGCCAATTAGTTGAAAAGCATAAGCATAACCTTGTGTCATCTCGGCCATTTCTTCAGCTTGATCACTTGTAATGTCAAATACTTTAATATACGCTTGAGCAATTGATAATTTTTTCAATTTATTAACGTGAAACCTATCCGCACGCACTAAAAAAGTTAAATTATGCGAACTAGAAAGTTCTGCCACTTCCTTCAACAATCCAGTCATGATAACAGAAACTTGAAGTTCACTTAAGCTCCAATTATTAAATTCTTCAGCTAATTTTTGAATTGCTGGTGTATTAGAAACTTCATCAATACAAAATGCGACTCGCATGTTAGCTTGTTTCAGTAATTTTAAAATTTTAGTGATTTCAGTTTTGTAGTAGATTTCATCATGTTTTTCATTTGCTTCAGCAAAATTTATAGAAACGAATGGTAAGCTAATTGAAACGGACGAAGACCACTTTTTTAATTTATTAAGCATTGGAGCCAGCTTAATGTACATTATACGGAATAAATCTTCAGTATTATGAAGAGTTACCACGATTGTATCATCATATTTATTAAGTTCTTTGCCAACTTTGTTCATAAAAACTGTTTTACCTGAACCACGAACACCGGTAATAAAGAGTGAGTAGGTGGGGTGTTTTTTGTAACGATGTGCTCTTTTAGCATATTTGACAGCATCATTATTAAAGTCAAGATATAGTTCAGGAATACCGCCGAATTCGGCATCAAATGGATTTTCACTGTACATTTTATAACCTCGTTATACTTCATTATACTTTACTGCAAGATTTTATACTTCATTATACTTCATTATACTTTTCGGCACAATTTTATACTTCATTATACTTTTTAAGGAATTTTGGAATTGTTTTGCATAAGTGTATTAATGTTGATAAGATTTTATCTTTTGCGAGTTTAAACATAAAAAGAATTTTAGATATGACTATAAAATAAAAATGAGCAATAATTTTCTATATACACTGTAGGGAAATTATTACTCATTTTATTTATATTTAGTTAAATCACGAGGGATAAGAAAGAGAGAAACTAAAAAGTTCTAGATGAATTTTAAAATCCATCTAAAATCATCTCTTGTTCAACAAATTTATCGAAGTAGGGCAACAAAAAGCTGACATAGCCATAACCATTTGGTTTAATAATTTGATCATCAATTAATTTTCGGCGATATACAGCAATGTAATTCGGTCCTTTTTTCATAAGATTACCAATAACCTGACTTTTAACCTTGTGTTGCTTAGATTTAACCATAGCTTGTACAAATTCTTTTTCACGTTCAGACATGTCACTATAAACTTTGAAGTAAACATTTCTATTTAATTCACTAATATAGGTATCTAAGATGTTGTTTATATCAGATATAGAGATCGTCTTATTGGAGGAATGAATGATTTCTTCCCACAAATGATAGCCTAATAATTGAAAAGCGTAAGCAAATCCTTGAGTTTGTTTAGTCATATATAAAAGAGTTTCATTAGAAAACGTATAGCCAGCTTTACTAAAAATGTGCTGATAACTATTTTTTATACTTTCAATGTCTAAAGGATTCAAAACGATTCGATTGGCACGCAATAAAAAGGTAAGAACATCATCATTTTGTATTTCTGAAACATTTTCCGGTAAACCTGCCATAAGTAAAGAAACATTAAGATTGTTTCGAATCATAATTTGATAACAACTAGCAAACTTTTTTAATAATGGTGTTAAATGTACTTCGTCAATGTTAATTAAAACATGAAACCCTTTTTTCGTTAGTTTCTCTAAGGCATCTTGGAATAACAATTGAAAATTAGATTCAGTTTGTTGATGGAAACTAGCACTCATGTCAAGTCCAAAGAAGTTCATCTTTAGGTCGATGTTTTTTATAATCTTCAAGTTAAGAAGATGTCGTTGTAATTGATTTATTAGGGAGATTAAGAGATCATCATCTAGAACTAAATTGATTACTAACCAATTTTTATCTTTACTTATTAAGTTAGAAACTTCTGTCATCAGTGTAGTTTTTCCTGAACCACGTTGTCCGTAAAGAAGGGATGTTTGAAAAGGCGATCCCACTCTGTTCAATTCGGTAACTATACGTTGAGTTAATGAGTCACGATTTAAGAAAACACTGGGCATTTTTCCGAAACTAGGATTAAAAGGATTTTCCATTTAGTTACACCTCTTTTTATAACTTTTTATAAATTTTACTTAATTTTATAACTTTTTATAACTTTTTTCCACTTCGGAAGAAGTTGTTAGAGAGAACGAATAATTCTATATTGTAAGAAAAAACTACACATAAAATATGCATGAAAACAAAAATTTAACAACTGAGTAAAAAGTTTCCTATAATATATAGGTACAAATTATCTCAATTATAGAAATGATAAAGAAGGAAATAAGATGGCAGTCCCAAAAAAGATTGAAGTTCGTGGTGGGCGTGTTCATAACTTAAAGAATATTAATGTAGATATCCCACTTCATAAGTTTGTAGCTATTTCAGGACTTTCAGGGTCAGGAAAGTCATCCCTGGCAATGGGAATTTTATATGAAGAAGGGTCGCGGCGCTACTTGGACGCTCTATCTACCTATATGCGTCGACGGATTAAGCAAGGTGCGCAAGCGGATGTAACTAGTGTAAAACATATTCCATCTGCTTTAGCGCTGCGACAGAGACCAAGTGTTCCTAATGAACGAGCGACTGTTGGAACAACTACTGAAACATATAATGTTTTACGGCTAATTTTTTCAAGATTAGGTTCACCGGTCTGTCCCAATGGACACCGAGTTGCTCCAAGTTTAGATATTGCAGAAGCAATGTCAAAGTCCGGAGATGAGATGGGGCAGGTTACTTGTCCAACTTGTGGTGTAAAGTTTTACGTTCCAAGTGCGGAAGATTTTTCTTTTAATTCTGATGGAGCTTGTGAGCGTTGCGGTGGAACTGGTAAGGTACGGCAATTAGACGAAAGTAAGTTAATTGCAGATCCCAATCTTTCGATTAGAGACGGTGCTGTAGCTTCTTGGAATTTACCAGGAAGGAACTTTATGCCAAATGTGGCTGAACATGCTGGCGTTAGAATTGACATTCCTTATAAGGATTTAACTGAGAAAGAGAAAGACTTTGTTTTAAATGGTCCTGAAAAGAAGTACAAGATGGATTTATTGTCAGGAACCGGTCGAGTTTTTCATAATTTTAATGCCTTATATGAAAATGCGCATCAAGCCGTTTTAAAATCAGCTGAAAGTAGTAAAAGTGAACGAGCACAGAAACGTCTTGCAGAATTTTTTACTTATTCAACTTGTCCGGTTTGTCATGGAACGCGTCTTCGTCCAGAACTACTTAATCAGTTAGTTAATGGAAAAAATATCGATCAAGTTCAACATATGCAACTAGGCGATTTGCCTAAATGGAGTAAAGAAGTTCTTGCTAGTCTGCCAGAAAATATGCATCCCATGGCTAAAGCCTTACTCAATGAATTTATTAATAATTTGCAGCCACTACTTGATTTAGGATTAGATTATTTAACTATGGCACGAGCTGGGAATACCTTGTCTACTGGTGAATTACAAAGAATTCAACTTGCTAGAACTTTACGTACAGAAACTACCGGAGTTTTATACGTTTTAGATGAACCTTCAATTGGATTGCATCCCGCTAATGTTGATGGATTAATTAAAGTGTTGCGGAAATTAGTTGCACAAGGTAATTCTCTTGTGGTCGTTGATCATAATGTTGATATTATAAAAGCAGCTGATGAAATTATTGAAATCGGTCCTGGTTCTGGTGAGGCGGGAGGAGAAATTTTAGATCAAGGCACTCCTTTAGAAATTGAAAAAGATCCTCAATCTTTAATTGCACCTTATTTAGATGGTAAAGCCGATTTAATGGCTCGTAAAGTTAGCGATAAAGTTAATTCCGAGCAAATTACTTTCGAAGTAGATCACTATTTTAATTTACATGATATTAAAGCAGGAATTCCTGTAAATCAAATTACTGCTGTAACTGGCTTTTCAGGGGCAGGAAAAACTAGTTTGATTTTAGATTCTATTGTTCCAGCAATTAAGGCTCAAGATAAGGGGCAGCCTTTACCAAAGCAAGTTAAAGAATTTAATTCTCCTGTGCATCATGTTGTAAGTGTTGATGCTTCTCCAATTGGAAAGAGTACGCGTTCAACCGTCGCAACTTATACTTCAATTATGGATAATTTGCGTAAGCTCTTTGCTCAGCAACCTTTGGCTAAAGAAAAGCACTATACTCCCAGTTACTTTTCTTATAATAATAAAGAAGGAGCTTGTCCAACTTGTGGTGGTACGGGAATCGTCACCTTAGATATCCAGTTTTTGCCTGATATGCAACAAACCTGTCCTACCTGCCATGGAGATAGATATAATCAAAAAATTCAGAAAGTTAAATGGCATGATCTTTCAATTGTTGATGTTCTTAATTTAGATATAAATGAAGCCATTCTAATTTTTAAAGAGATTCCAAAAATTGAACGCGATCTACTTTTATTAAAAGAAGTAGGTCTTGATTATTTACACTTAGGAGAAAGTACACCAACTTTATCTGGTGGAGAAGCCCAGAGATTAAAATTAGTAACTCACTTAAGTCAGCGACAAGACGATACCTTATTTGTTTTTGATGAACCTACTATTGGTCTGCATCCATTAGATGTGAAGGTATTAGTTCATGTAATGCAAAAACTTCTTGATCAAGGCGCAACTATAATTACCATTACGCATGATCTTAACTTAATCGTTAATACTGACTACATGCTTGATTTAGGGCCACGTGGTGGTGAAAATGGAGGAAAGTTAGTGGCTAAAGGTAGACCATTAGAATTAATTAAAGATCCACAAAGCTTGACGGTAAAGTATTTAGCAGATTATGTCGATCAGTTTAAATTAAATAAAATAAACAGTTAATAAAAAATGGAAGTAGCCAACTTAAGAATAAGCTACTTCCATTTTTTTATTCCTAAGTAATTTGTGTAAAAAGAGAAGATGTGATATATTGTAAAGTTTTAACAAATAGCTAAATAATGATACACAATATGTAAATCTATCTAGTTTTTAATATAGATTTTATCTATATTTTGTTAAAGTTATTAAATATTTAACATACAATCAGAATGCAACTATAATTAGACATGATCTTAACCTTAATTAGACATGATCTTAACCTTAAAGGAAAGAGCAGAAATATCCATTTAGAATAGGGAAATTATTTCTGGAGCTTCAATAAGTATTGAAATAAAAGGAACTTTCACTATGAAAAAAACTAAAAAAGCTTCAATTTTCGCATTACTAATCAGTATATTATTATTTACGGTTGCCTGCACTCAACAAAGTAGACATTCTAATGCTAACTCAAGTAATGACCAAACTTATTCACAAATTTCCTCTCAAGTTTGGCGCATAAGGAATGGAAAAGAAATAATTTATGGTCATATTTATCGCCCTAAGAATTATCGTGAGAAAAAGATGCGAGTAGCAATTTTATCACACGGGTTTGGCGGTACAGAGGAACAAATGAAACCATATGCAAAAAATTTAGCTCATCGTGGTTATTTTACATATGTTTATGACTTTCCGGGTGGATCTTTAGATGGAAAAAGTACTGGGCGTAAGATTACTGAGATGTCTATCTTTACCGAAGAAGCTGATTTACTCAAGATAATACAAGCTGTAAGATAAAGAAATGATGTTCAAAAAAATAACATCTTACTAGTAGGAGCAAGTCAAGGTGGTGCAGTTACTGCCTTGACTGCCTCAAGACACCCTAAACATATTTCGGCTTTAGTACTTATGTATCCAGCATTTTCAATAACTGATAATGCTAAATCACGATATCATTCTTATACACAAGTACCAAATCATCCTGAACTCTTCGGGATTCCTCTTGGAAAAGCCTACTACAAGAATTTGTTTAAAATGGATATTACCAAAGCAGCAACGAAGTTTAGTGGGCCTGTATTAATTGTACATGGAGAACAGGATGATATAGTTCCAGTCAGATATGTACGTAAAGCTAATAATAATTTTAAAAATTCAACTTTGAAAGTTTTGCCAAACGCAGGACACGGTTTTGATGGAAGTGACGGGAAGCAAGCAATTGAATATATGGATCAATTTATTAACAAATTAAAGTGAATCGATTTTTAATCTGGGGTAATAATATGAAAAAACTATTTTCTTTTATAATAATAACGTTAGCTTTAATATTTGGAACTGTCGCATGTTCAAAGAATGTACAAAATGGGTCTGAAGGTAAGACAAATATAAGTAACATAAAGAGGAAGAGCGAATATCCTATTAGTATTAGAATTAATGGTCAAACAATTAAAGCACATTTGAATAATTCCGCTGCTGCTAGACAATTTAGAAATGAATTACCTGTGACCTTATCATTTAGAAGCTTTATGCCTGATTATCCTGAAAAGATTGCAGATTTACATCATGGTTTATCAACTAAGGGGATGCCAAAGGGACATGCTGGTACCAAAGGTAGCATTGGTTATTGGTCTCCAGATCAAAGAATTGTTTTTTATTATGGAACAGAGTCGTATTATGAAGGGATCCATATTATAGGTAAATTTGATTCTATGAAATCTTTAAAAACAATTAGGAATATGAAGGAAAACACAAGAGTAAGAATTAGTCGTAACTAAATAGATCCGGAGGATAAAGATGTAATTTGTAAAAAAAGTGTCTTACTATACGAGATATAGAATTTATAGTATTAGGATGTCAATCTAAAAGGATGATGATCACATAAACGATTAGCGAGGCCAAGTTGTTGTATAAATAGAAAAAATAAAATAAACAGTTAATAAAAAATGGAAGTAGCCAACTTAAGAATAAGCTACTTCCATTTTTTATTCCTAACTAATTTGCCTATAAGAGAGAACTACCAATAGTCTAAAATATTTTTCTTAATTTTATTGGGATTTTATACTAAAAGAGAATTCAATACATAGTTTGAATTATAAAATTTTATGTGTTATTATTTACTTACAAAAAGTAAGTAAATAAGAGAGGATGAATAATCATGAGTATTGAATTAGGTATTTCTTCATTTGGTGAAACAACACCACTTAAAACGACAGGTAAGGCAATTAGTCATGATCAGAGAATTCGAGATTTGCTTGATGAAATTATTCTGGCAGATGAATTGAAGATTGATGCATTTGCAATTGGTGAACATCATAGAAAAGATTTTGCTGTCTCAGCTCCTGAAATAGTTTTAGCAGCTGCTGCAGCAAAAACTAAGCATATTCATCTATCTAGTGCGACTACTAATCTCCCAACAATTGATCCAATTCGGGTTTATGAACAATATGCAACTATTGATGCTTTTGCGCCGGGCAGAGTAGAAATTATGGCAGGCCGAGGATCATTTACAGAAGCTTTTGATTTATTTGGCTATAACATTGAAAATTATGATGATCTCTTTATTGAAAAATTGTTAATGCTTTTAGAAATTGATAAACATGAAATTTTGGATTGGAAGGGCGGAAAATTTACTCCTAAAGTAGATCACAAGGGAATATACCCTCGCACTCAGAAGCCAATTCCAATTTCAGTAGCAAGTGGTGGTAGTATCAATTCAACTATTCGGACTGCTGAGTTAGGTTTACCAATAGTTTATGCAATTATCGGCGGCAATCCATTAGACTTTAAGCCAATGATTACGCTTTATAGAGAAGTAGCTAAAAAAGCTGGTCACGATTTAAGTAAAATGCCAGTATCTGCTCATTCATGGGGATGGCTAAATCAAGATAAAGATCGTGCAATTAAGGAATATTTCTATCCAACTAAGCTTCTTGTAGATCAGATTAGTAAAGAAAGACCTCATTGGACTGGAATGACTTATGATCAATATCTTGAATCAGTCGGAGAAAATGGCGCAATTTTTGTTGGTGATAGTGAAACTGTAGCTAATAAGATAATTAAAGTAATGGAAGAACTTGGATTAAATAGATTTTATCTTCACTTACCAATCGCTTCAATGCCACACGAAGAAGTTATGAATGCAATTAAAATATATGGTGAAGAGGTTGTACCTAAGGTAAAAGACCACTTTAAGAAAAAAGAAGATAAGAAACGCTTAAACGTGAAATGGAAAGATTAAGCAAAATACAATTATGCTTAAAACGCATATCTG
>DBFNNF010000221.1:0-2762 GCA_048407585.1 Lactobacillus johnsonii
CCTAACTTGGGAATTTGAAACGAGTTGAAAACGAGTTTCTTCTTGTCTTGATACTATATAGAAACAACTACATTTTTATAATAACTAAATAAATGCTGATATAACAGTGTTTTTAGATGTTTTTTGTTAAAAAAGGTTGAAAACAAAAAACTCTGGGGGAGATTTTGAAAAAAATCGACCAACTCCTGAGGGGTACTACGACACCCCCCAGGAGTGCATTGTGCATTGTGCAGTTTTTTTAGAAACGCTGTTATATCAATGTTTATAGCTCATTTTGGCAGCCAATCTATAACAATGAATTAATACAAACGCCTAAAAACTTGGTGATTAGCTCCAATTTTAGCCAAAAACAGTGAACTAATACTAACTCCATATTTTATGGTGTTTAGGGGCGTTTTTCCCCTCAAATCGACACTTTCAAATAAAAAAAGCCGTGGTGTGTGTGTTAATCAGCTTATTTTACTATTGTTCATCATTCTAAAATCGCCCTCAATCGCCTATGTGCGTAGGGTTTACGCCTCGATTTCTCCAGTTTTTTCATGGTGTGTGAACGTACCAACTAACTCAGAAACACCCTTATTATTTTTGTTTAATGGTAGATAATACCCCCCACCCCTTGCCATTTATCCACTTGAAAACTTTGGTATTTCCGTTAATTATCATCATTTTTCTTTTGGCTTGTGAAAGTTGCATCCCCCTATATTATGGTATTGTAAGCGCTTTCGCACAAGTCCATGTTTAATGATAAAATCAAAGTTTTATTTATATTAAAACTCCTACTTTTTCTCTATCTCTGATTTCTCTTTTAATTTCGCCAATTAAGGCGGTATATAGGGAATGTTTCCTCATGTCAACTAACTTTAGGTTCGTTAAACAATTATCGCTTAATGTGTTATGGTTGCCCGTCATGTGGTGTACTTGGAAGTAGTCGCTCTCATTAAACAGTATTCTTTCAATTGCGTATTTTTCACCACTAGCACGCTCTAAAAACTCAGCATATAACCGCCGATGAATTCCCACATTATTAATCTGTAAGTAACCGTTGCCACCGTGTGCGGTCGCTCTTAGTCGTCCTGTCTTACTCCACACGTTACCGCTCCAATCAAACGTGCAGCCCTTTAACGATAAGTCTCTATTGTAATCACTAATAAAGATTAATGGTTTATCGGTACTCATCACCATGCCAACGGCTTGTTTGTCCTTTGTGTTCATGTCCTTGACAAGCTCTATCTCATCATCACTTAGACAATCAATATCATCATAGGGTATATCATACTTCACACCATCAACGCTCACCATTAACTTATCATTGCTTGACTGTTCACATTGCGCTAGTCGCTCTTCTATGTCATATAGCACACTAACTTGTGGTATGTCTCTAGCCATTAACCACACCACCTTTCACACGTCCAGCCTGACACGTTCTCAGCCATTCTGACGGCTCTTTCTCTCCACTCTCTCTAATTCTCCGTTGACGGTTCAGAATGGCTCTAGCACGCTCATAGAGAGCCTGTTGGTGTGGTCGGTCTAACTTGTAATGATCGCTAGAAATAATTAGAGTATCGTTGGTTATTTCTCCAGTCTCAGGGTTGATATTTCTAAATGTAATCTCTTTAATTTCTCCATAGCTAAAATACCTATCCTCTAACATCTCAGCTAATCTCTTATCCGTTGTGGTTACTGTGATAGGCTTTTCTATTCCTCTACTTTTCCGTAGGACTTTCAACGTTTTTGGTAGCAATTTTAGGCGCTGTTTTTTAGCGATGGTCTTAGCTTGTCTCTTATTAATTGTTCCATCTTTGAGTAACTTTTCCGCTTGCTTGAGCTTGTCTGGATTGCTAATTAGTTCCTGTTCCCACTCACCTTGTGCTAGCTCATTTTTAGCATAGTATGGCAACAAGTAAGCACCTAATCGCTCTGGTGCTGTCATCGCTGATACGTGACTGAATCCGTGTTTCCAGTTGTTCTCTAGGAAGTCGTAGAAGTCCTTATAGTTCAGCTTGTCCTCGAACCGCATTAAATAATGCAAGTGTACGACACCTAATGAATTAAGCTCAGGAACAACAATATAATCAACCTTATAGCTATCTTTTAGCACCCGTTCGAACTGTTTAACGTGGCGCTTTACCGTCTCAACCTTGAAACTCTTACGATATGTTAAGGTGGCGAACACTTCCCTGCTATCGTCCCCACAAAAATTATTGTGAATTAACCCCTCTAATTCTTTGCGCTTTCTATTAATCTCACTCGCTGAATAATGCTTTTTGGTTGTCTTAGTGTGACGTTTTTCTGGTAGCCACGGGGCTTTTGTTTTCTTCCCTTGTTCCTTGTCCCGTTGCCAGTCTCTAACGGCTTGTAATTCGCTCGCCGTAAGCTCATTGGATAGATAAAAGCTCGTCTTAGAAATGAATATCCTTTTAGCCCGCTTACCTTTTGCAACGCCTTTATTACGTTGGGTGGCTATAATATCGCCGTATTTCGTAACTTGGTAAGTTCTTATCTCTTGCCGTTGCGTTGTCCTTGCTTGTGTCGTGTGATGTTCAAACATCACTATATCTCGCCTATTATTTATTGTTTGCATGTAAAAAAGTCTCTCTTTCCTAACCTCTCACAGCTAGAAAAAAGAGACTTCCAGTAAATTAGTAGACTTTACTCTTTTATTTTTAATCGGTATAGTATATACTTATAAGTGTTCAAGTTATAAGTTATATGCTTACCGTGTCTTTCTTTTCTTACTGTTTGCGGTAAGTTTTTTTATTTTA
>DBFNNF010000222.1:0-7033 GCA_048407585.1 Lactobacillus johnsonii
TTTCGCATATCCCAGCATGTCCAGATAATTAATAAAATAATTAGCATAATGACCCCATACGCCAAAACTACTGCATCTCTTTTTGGCATCATATTAAAGGAAACAAAAGTAGCTGGTAAATTACACAAATTCAAGAAAATCAAAATAATTGAACTGGCCCATCCTAGAATCGACCAAATCTTTCTATTCTTAAATTGTCCCATCATTCTCTTATCATCTGTCATAATCAAAAGCGGAACAATTGAAAATGGTACGGCAAATGCTAGAAAAACCTGAGAATTTTCCAAAAGCATATTAAGGGCAAAATGTTGCTCAGAGATTGAATCTTTTGCCGTCATCAGTACACACATAATAACCGGAATCACGGATAATAATCTAGTAAATAACCGTCTTGCCCATAGTGGCATCTTTAAGTGAATAAAGCCTTCCATTACTACCTGTCCAGTTAGAGTTCCAGTAATTGTTGAATTTTGACCAGAAGCAAGAAGTGCAACTGCAAATAAGACTGATAAAACTCCTGTCTTAGCTACTGAGATCAAAATCGGATTGCTTAACATAGTCGTATTGCTTAAAGCATCATACAAACCAAAGAATGAACTATCTTTGACTGCACCACTTTTAAAAACGGCAGCTCCCATAATTAATAAAAGCACATTAACAAAAAAGGCAATAAGTAATTGAATATTTGAATCCCAGGTAGTAAAGCGCACTGCATTTTGAACATCTCCAAGATTATCATGGTTAATTTTTCTAGTTTGGCAAATAGATGAATGCAAATAAAAATTATGGGGCATCACAGTGGCACCAATTATTCCCAAACTTCCTGTTAAAGGCGATAATCCATTAACTACGGGATGCTGAGCTACTAATTCTGGAGACAGCAATGCAGACAAAAAAATATTTTTCCAGTTAGGATTAGCTAACATGACTTGATAAGTAAAAACCAGTAATATCACCATAATCAAGCAGGATACCAGGGCTTCTATTTTTCTAAATCCAACTTTTGACAATAACAATAAGAGTAATACGTCAAAAACAGTAATAAAAGTTGCGATAACTAGAGGAATCTTAAACAAAAGATTTAAAGCAATTGCCGCTCCAATAACTTCTGCTACATCCGTTGCCATAATTGCTAATTCAATTATAATCCAAAGGATAAAACTTAATCTTTTACTAGTACGTGCACGAATGGCTTGTGCTAGATCCATTTGTGTAACGATTCCTAGCTTTGCGGCCATATATTGTAAAAGCATAGCCATTAAACTAGAAATTAAAATAGTAGAAATTAAAAGATAATTAAAACTCTGACCACCATTAATTGAAGCTGCCCAGTTTCCTGGATCCATATATCCAACAGCAACTAATGCACCAGGACCAGTATATGCTAAAAGCATCCTGAAGAAATTACGAGTTCTCGGAACTGGAATAGTGCTATTAATTTCTACTAAAGATTTACCATTTGCGTATGAAATAAAACTGTGATCTTCCATCTTTACCCCTATCCATGAATTCCAAGAGTCATCCGGGCCACCCTAGACATCATACTTGGATTCCATTGCGGATACCAAACGAGTTTAATTTGGCACTCATCAACTTCATCGACACTTTTGGCAGCTTTAGTAATTTCGTGATCTAGCCACTCACTTAGAGGACATCCCATAATCGTTAAAGTCATCGTAATCTGACATTTTGTCTCGCTTACTTCAATACCATAAATTAATCCTAAATCAACGATGTTAACCTGAAGTTCTGGATCAATTACTTTTTTTAAGGCTTGGTAAACTTCCTTTTCGGTATTAGATAATTTCTCTATTTCTAGCACTATCCAATTGCTCCTTCCATTTGGAAGCTAATCAAGCGATTAAGTTCGACTGCATATTCCATCGGTAATTGCTTAGTAAAGGGTTCAACAAAGCCCATAATAATCATTTCAGTTGCTTTTCTTTCTGGGATGCCGCGACTTTCTAAATAATACAGTTGGTCTTCAGAAATTTTAGAAACTGTAGCCTCATGTTCCATCGCTACATTTGAATTTTCAATCGCATTAGTTGGGATCGTATCAGAAGAAGACATATCATCCATAATAATCGTGTCACATTCCACATGAGCCTTTGAGCCATCCGATTTTTTAGAAAACTTAACACTACCGCGATAATCTGTTGAACCACCGCCCTTAGCAATTGACTTTGACACAATTGAACTGGAAGTATTAGGAGCATTATGAAACATTCCAGCTCCAGAATCTTGGTGAATGCCGTGATGGGCAACTGCAATTGAAAGCATAGTACCGCGAGCACCTTCACCGTTTAAATAGACACTTGGATATTTCATGGTAACTTTTGCACCTAAATTACCGTCTACCCATTCCATCGTCGCATGCTTTCCAGCAACTGCACGCTTTGTTTCTAGACTATAGACGTTATCAGACCAGTTTTGAATTGTAGTATAACGACAATATGCATTATCTAAGACATTTACTTCAACAACTGCCGCATGTAAAGAATCTGACGAATATTGCGGAGCAGTACATCCTTCAACATAATCAAGATGTGCATCCTCATCAACAATGATCAATGTTCTTTCAAACTGTCCTGAATTTTCTGCATTTAATCTAAAATATGCCTGAACTGGTGTTGGAACCTGTACTCCTTTTGGCACATAAATAAAAGTTCCTCCTGACCAAACAGCACAGTTTAAAGCAGAAAATTTATTTGAATCAATTGGAACCAACTTACAAAAGTATTTTTTGAATAAATCAGGATACTCATGCAAAGCTGTATCCGTATCAGTAAAGATAATCCCTAGTTTATCAAATTGTTCTTTCATTTTATGATAAACCATTTCGGATTCATATTGTGCAGCCGAGCCGGCTAAGTATTTTCGTTCGGCTTGCGGTACACCAAGTCGCTCAAAAGTATCCTTAATATCTTGTGGTACATCCTTCCAATCACGATATTTCATATCGGTCATTTTTTGATAATAAAGCATATTATCTAGATCGAGCCCGGAAAGATCAGGACCAAAATCTGGCATTGGCATTTTTTCATAAATATGAAAAGCTTTTAAACGATAATCTAACATCCATTTAGGTTCATGTTTTTCTGCTGAAATTTGTCGAACTACTTCTTCTGTTAAGCCACGACCAGTTGAAAATTTTGGTTCTACATTATCGTGAAAGCCAAACTGATAATCTTCGTCTTTAACTATATCTTCTGCTTTAGTCATTTTCTTCTTCCTTTTCTTTACCAAGTAATGCTCGATCTAGTCCCCACCATGCTAAAGTAGCGCATTTGATTCGGGCGGGAAATTGCATAATATTTACTAATACTTGGGCATCTCCTAATTGGTCTAATTTTAAAGTGTCACTTTTCTTTCCCGCTGCTAGGTTTGAAAATAGCTGTGAAAGCTGAATTGCCTCTTTAATACTTTTTCCTTTTACTAAGTCTGTCATCATACTGGCAGACGCTTTACTGATTGTGCAGCCTTCCCCATTAAAAGCGATTTTTTTAATCTTATTATTTTCAATCAAAATTGTGAGATGAATTTTATCACCGCAACTTGGATTATAAACAGTAGTTTCATGACTAAAGTCAGTTAGTTGTCCATAATTTCGCGGCATTTGAGCATGATCTAAAATCACAGCTTTATATAAACTTCTTAATTTATCTAAACTCACTGAAAAACTCCTTTGCTTCGTGGAGAGAGCTTACTAATTTATCAATATCATCTTTAGTATTATAAATAGATAAACTAGCTCGAACAGTTGACTCAGTATCAAGACTAGCCATTAGTGGCTGAGCACAATGATGACCAGCACGAACTTCAATTCCATCCAAATCTAATGCAGTTGCTAAGTCATGGGGATGAATATCCTTTAAATTAAAAGATATTACTCCAATGCGACCATTACTTTTTTGTGGACCATAGATTGTTAATCCTGAAACATTTTTAAGCTTTTCTAAGGCATAACTTGTCAATTCCTGTTCATGTTTTTGAATAAGTTCAAAGTCTAGAGACTGCAGGTAATCAATTGCTGCTCCAAGTCCAATAGCACCGGCAATATTTGGTGTACCAGCTTCAAATTTATATGGCACCTCTGCCCATGTTGCTCCTTCTCTAGTTACATTAGCAATCATTTCACCACCCAAACGATAAGGTGGCATTTTATCTAAGAGACATTTTTTTCCATATAAAACGCCAATTCCTGTAGGAGCAAACATTTTATGACCAGAAAAAGCATAAAAATCTACATTTAACTGAGCTACATTAATTGGAAAATGTCCGACCGCCTGTGCACCATCAACTACAACAATTGCTCCTTTTTCATGAGCTAAATCAGTAAGCTCCTTAATTGGATTAATTGTGCCTAAAACATTGCTTACATGGGTCAAGGCAACAATTTTAGTTTTTGAATTGATCTTACTTTTTAAATTTTCAATATCAAGTAAGCCATCTGAATTTATTTCAATAAAGTTTAACTTAGACTGTTTTCTTTGAGCAAGTTGCTGCCAAGGCAAAAGATTACTGTGGTGTTCCATAATTGAGACTAGGATCTCATCTCCTGCCTGAATATTTTGTTCACCAAAGCTAGCTGCGACTAAGTTTAAACTATCAGTACATCCAGAAGTAAAAATAACTTCTTTAGCATTATTTGCGCCAATAAAATTAGCCACCTTTTGACGGCTTGATTCATATTGATTAGTAGCTCTTAAGCCTAATGTATGGACTCCGCGATGGACGTTTGCACGTTCTTTTTCATTAAAATCTCTAACTTCTTCTTCAACAAACTTCGGTATTTGGCTAGTTGCCGCATTGTCTAAATAAACAAGAGTTTCATCATTAATTTTTTGATTAAAAATTGGAAAATCTTCTTTTATTTTTTCAGTGTTTAATTTGCCCATCGATCAGTTTTCTCTCTAGAATATTAATCATTTTTCTACGAACATCTTTATTCGGAATTGCATCTAAAACTGCACCTAAAAAACCACGTATAACTAATCTTTGTGCCTGATCATAAGGGATCCCGCGACTCATTAAATAGTTCATTTGGACTTTATCAACTGGACCAACACTAGCAGCATGAGCTGCAATAACATCATTTTCATCAATTAAAAGTAATGGATTAGCATCCCCATGAGCTTCATCCGACATCATTAGGACTCTATTTTGTTGATCAGCTTTTGAGCCATGTGCACCATGCACAATTTGACCAATTCCATTAAAGATCAACCTAGAATTTTCTAGTAAGACCCCACGTTGGTTGATTAATCCAGTGGAGTGCGGACCACGATTAGTTACGCGATTATTTATGCCCACTCTTTGATCTCCTGTGGTAACTGCAATTGCCTTAGAATCTGCAAAGCTTCCTTCCCCAACTAACTCAGAATCAAGATCTCCCAGTGTATTGCAATCGTTCATAAAAGCAATTGCCCATTCAACATGGGCATCTTTTTCAATTTTTGCTCGACGATTAAAGTAAAGGGTTGTGTCTTGGCTAAGCTCATCAAGTGAAGAGAACTCAATATGACTCCCTGGGCGTGCTATAAGCTCAACCATTAAATTGGCTGAACTAGCTTTTTTATCTTTATCTTGAATTTCTTCTAGAAATTTTACTTTACTATTATTATCTGCAACGATTAAAAGGTGAGAAATATAGGTATCCTGAGTTGGGCTTAAAGAAATTGTAATCGGTTCGGTTAAGATAGTATCTTTAGGAATATAGAGGAAAAGACCAGAATTTAAGTAGGCATAATGATAGGCAGTTAATTTATCTTCATTATGTTTAATTACTGACCCTAAAGTTGACTGCACAAGTTTCGGATATTTTTTACTTGCCGTAAAAATATCGGTTAAAACGATGCCTTTCTTTTCTAAAAGTTTCTGCTCCTCTTTTAAAGAAAAGTCAGCTTGATTAGACCAGGAAAAATCTTCCTTTTTAATCAAAGGCCAATTCTGATAAGAAAATCGTTGCATTTTAGGATAATCAAGTTCTTCTAGTCTTTCAAAGGCCTTAATTCTTAAATCAGTTAACCATGATGATTCATTATTTTTATGAGAAAAATTAAGTAAATTTTCTTTAGTTAGCATAGGCACTCCTAATTCTCATCAACTAATTTAATATCTAAGCCAAGTTCATCACGTAAACCTGCATATCCCTCTTTTTCAAGTTTCTTAGCTAAATCGGGACCTCCATCTTTTACAACTCGTCCATCCATCATGACATGTACAACATCTGGAACGATATAATCAAGCAAACGTTGATAGTGCGTTATCATTAAAGCACCAAAATTATCTCCGCGCATTGCATTAACTCCACGCGACACTACTCGTAATGCATCAATATCAAGTCCAGAATCAATTTCATCTAAAATTCCAAAACTTGGTTTAATCATTAACATCTGTAAAATTTCATTACGTTTCTTTTCTCCACCTGAAAATCCTTCATTAAGATATCGTTCAGTCATCGCCTCATTCATATCTAACAAATCTAGGTTCTTATCCAATTCATTCAAGAAAGTCATCACTGATATTGGGTCATCTTTTGGTCGACGAGCATTAATTGCAGCACGTAAAAATTCTGCATTAGTTACCCCTGGTACTTCGGCTGGATATTGCATTGCTAGAAATAGTCCCTTACGAGCTCGCTCATCTACGGGCATTTCAACAATGCTTTCATTATTTAACAGAATATCTCCTTGAGTAACATGATAGCGGGGATTTCCCATAATTGTTTCAGATAAAGTAGATTTTCCTGTTCCATTAGGCCCCATAATTGCGTGAATCTCGCCAGTTTTCAAACTTAAATTCACACCTTTAAGGATCTTTTTTCTACTCTTCTTATCCTTATCCTCAACTTCAACATGTAAATCTTTAATTTCTAACGTAGCCATGTAAATCCTCACCTTTTATCATTCTATATTTAGTGTTATCAGCTATAGCTAACATACAACATATAGATAATATTAATCCTATTAAAGCTATAATTTTAGTCTTGACTTTTGATTAGAAGTTCTTAGCCCTATTCTAATAATAA
>DBFNNF010000223.1:0-2049 GCA_048407585.1 Lactobacillus johnsonii
ATAAGGACAAAAATAAAGATAAATAAAATAAGAGGTCGAAACAATTAGTTTCGACCTCTTTTATTATCTATTAATTTCTCTTCTTTAATTTTTTACTCCAAATTACTGCACCACTTACGGCTGCAATTAATGCACCGCAAATTATTACAAATGGATTAGTAGCCTTAGCCACAGTTTCTGGTAAGCGAGTAGCAACAGAAATTGGATTTGAACTCTTGTCCTTATCCTTTGAGTTACTTACAACACTAACATTTTTTTCAGTAACAGTAGTTGATCCTAAATCCTTCACAACTACATCTTTATTAGCTTTAGAACTGGATTTTGCTGCTTGATCTTTATCAGCTTTATCTACAGTAGTTGTCTTTTCAGTATCATTATCAGTGTCTTTGGCAGAAGTCTTAGCTTCACTTTCTACTTGTGAGCTCTTAGCAGTTGACTTTGATGCTACCGCAGCTGAAGAGTTTTTATCTGAAGAAGTAGTATTTGTATCCTCACTACTTTGACTAGCTGCACCATCTTTAACTGTTACGTAAACTGCTAATCTTGATCTAGAACCATCTGGGAAAGTAACATAAACTGTTCCGTAACTAGTTTCGGCCTTATTAACTTCAGGCTTATTATCCCAAGCAGCTACTGTTCCAGCTGGAACCTGACTCCAATTAGAAATACCACTTGTTGCATCAGGTAAAACACCCTTAGTAGTAGTTAAAGCTTGTACAGTTAATGGGTTAGTATAAGCTTGTAAATTCTTATGTTCTTCAAGTTGAGTTTGATAAGTCTTGGCTTGATCAGTAGTTGCGGTGCTACTATCAGCACTTGTAGTACTTGCCGCAAAAGCAGTTCCACCTACACTCAAAGATGCTAACATTGCAGCTGCACCCAAACTTGTAATGATACTTCTCTTCTTAACTTTTCTCATCATAATTCACGCTCCTCAGCAAGGTAAGCTATACTTAAGCTTGCTGTTTTATTTACTTTTATTATACCGTAGTTTTACAAAAATGTTACAAATTAAGATATTTTTTACATTCTTTGTAATATTTTAAGAAATACGCGTTATTAGCGCTTTCACAATTATTTATATCATAGGCATTTTAAAAACAAAAAACATATGCTTAAAAACTTAATTATGATGGGAAAGTTATCAGCTGGCTAAATAAGTCAAAGCAACCTGTAATTGAGTCAGATCGTTAAGTGTAGCTGGGATATCGTCTTGATCTACCACTTGGTAAATTTCTAAAGTCTCTTCATCAAATTCAAAACCAGCTCCAATTACAATATCCCTTGCTTCTTCAAGTAACTCTATATTTTCTTGACCGGGATCAAGTTTAAATAAAGTTCCTCCATCATCAGTAATTCGGTAATAATCGCCTTCTTTTTCAATCCAGCAATATACTAAGTCCCCATATGCACCAATTAAGGGTGTTGCTACCTCAATATCTGAACCAGCTTTTATAAAATGAATATTTTCTTTGAACCAATTCATAGCATTTTGCCCAATTAACTCTATTTCAGAATCTTTCATAGTTCTCTCCTTGTTTTTATTCAAATTATAACTTAATTAGGCAAAAAAAAAGAAGCTTCTGCTTTCAGCTTCTTCTCTTGTAATTAAATTATCTATGGATTTGAGCAAATTCAACTACGCGATTTAATAATTGAGTAAAGTTGTTTACTTCATCTCTAAGGTCACGAGCATTGATATAGTCACGTGTTAGTTCCCCGCGGTCATCTAATAGTACACCAAATTCACTAGCTAAACGTGCCACATCACTGGCAATGCTTGCGAAACTACCGATATTATTATCAATCATTTGTGCCGTAAATACGCGATCATTCAAGGCATAGGTTCCGTTAGGATAAACAACTAAATAAAAGTGAATAGTATCGTTCAAGTCATCAACCACATTAGTTGAAACACGATATTCATTATCATCAACCGGTTCAATTGAAAATGCCGAACTGATGCCATTATCTTCTCTAAAAGATTTCATTAAAACGTCTTCAAGATCATACATAGAAACTGACCTCCAACATCTTTATCTAAAAATA
>DBFNNF010000224.1:0-2997 GCA_048407585.1 Lactobacillus johnsonii
AGAATTACAAAAAGCAAGCGAGCAGAAAAAGGCAAAACTAATTAAAAGATTAGATACTGTGGAAGCATTTAGACTATCAGAAAATAAACCTGAGTGGATGGTTATGAATGTTGTACCTGTAATTCCACCAGATTTAAGACCTATGGTTCAATTAGATGGTGGTAGATTTGCAACATCAGACTTAAATGACTTATACAGAAGAGTTATAAATAGAAATAACAGATTAAAAAGGTTACTAGAGTTAGGAGCACCAGAAATAATTGTAAGAAACGAAAAAAGAATGTTACAGGAATCTGTAGATGCTTTAATAGACAATAGTAGGAGAGGAAGACCAGTAACAGGTGCTGGTGGAAGACCTTTGAAATCATTATCAGATATGCTTAAAGGAAAACAAGGACGTTTCCGTCAAAACTTATTAGGAAAGCGTGTTGATTATTCAGGACGTTCAGTTATAGTTGTTGGACCAGAACTTAAAATATATCAATGTGGTGTTCCAAAAGAAATGGCTGTAGAATTATTTAAACCATTTGTAATGAAAGAATTAGTTGGACGTGGAATAGCTCACAATATTAAAAATGCAAAGAGAATGGTAGAAAGACTAAGGCCAGAAGTATGGGACATATTGGAAGAGGTTATAAAAGACCACCCTGTATTATTAAACCGTGCGCCTACACTACATAGATTGGGAATTCAAGCATTTGAGCCAGTTTTAGTAGAAGGAAGAGCTATAAAATTACATCCATTAGTATGTACAGCTTTTAATGCGGATTTTGACGGTGACCAAATGGCTATACATATCCCATTATCACCAGAAGCACAAGCAGAAGCAAGATTTTTAATGCTATCTGTAAATAACTTGTTAAAACCACAAGATGGTAAACCAGTAACTGTTCCTACACAAGATATGATTTTAGGAAGCTACTATTTAACAATGATTGTAGAAGGTGAAGAAGGCGAAGGAATGTATTTTTCTTCTCCAGAAGAGGCAATTATTGCAAATGTAAACAAAGATTTAGGTTTGCATGCTAAAATTCATGTAAGAATGAGCAAAGTAGTAGACGGAGTTGAAAAACATAAAATAATAGAAACAACAGTTGGTAGAATTATATATAACCAAGGAATTCCACAGGATTTAGGTTTTGTAGATAGAACAAACCCAGAAAATGAGTTCCAATTAGAAATAGACTTCCCAGTTATTAAGAAAAATTTAGGAAAAATAATTGCAAAATCAATAAACAAACATGGATTAGATGCAACAGCAGAACTACTAGATTATATTAAGGCAACAGGATATAAATATTCAACAATAGGTGCTATTACAGTTTCTGTTGATGATGTAAAAGTTCCAGAAGCTAAAAAACAAATATTAGCTAGTGCAAACGAAAAAGTAAATGACGTATTAAAACAATATAAACGTGGTTTAATTACTGACGAAGAAAGATATCAATCTGTAATTAAAATATGGGAAAAAGCAACAGATGAAGTTACAGAAGCAATGAAGAGTAATTTTGAAGAATTAAACCCAGTATATATGATGTCACAATCAGGAGCCAGAGGTAACATAAACCAATTAAGACAAATAGCAGGTATGCGTGGACTTATGGCAAGTACAACAGGTAAAACAGTTGAAATTCCGATAACATCATCATTTAGAGAGGGGCTAGATGCTCTTGAATACTTTATTTCAGCACATGGTGCTAGAAAAGGTTTAGCGGATACAGCTTTAAGAACTGCAGACTCAGGATACTTAACAAGAAGATTAGTTGATGTAGCACAAGATATAATTGTAAGAGAAGATGACTGTGGAACAAAGGAAGGAATGGAACTTTCAGATATTAAAGACGGAAATCAAGTAGTAGAAAAACTAGAAGAACGCTTATTGGGAAGATATCCATTAGAAGACATAAAGAATCCAGAAACAGGTGAGATAATAGTAACAACCGAAGAGCTTATAACAGAAGCAATAGCAGAAAAAATAGTTGCAGCAGGAATAACAAAAGTTAAAGTTCGTACAGTATTAGAGTGCAAAACAAAACATGGTGTATGTCGCAAATGTTATGGAATGGGATTAGCTTCAAGAGCAGAGGTAAACATAGGCGAAGCTGTAGGTATTATTGCTGCACAATCTATCGGAGAACCAGGAACACAGTTAACCATGAGAACAATTCACTCTGGTGGTGTCGCAGGTGTTGCAGATATCACTCAAGGTCTTCCTAGAGTTGAGGAATTATTTGAAGCTAGAAAACCAAAGGGATTAGCTATAGTAACAGAAATCTCTGGTAAAGTAAAAATTTCAGAGGATAAAAGCAAAAAAGAAGTTATTGTCACAAGCAAAGATGATAGTAAAACATATTCAATACCTTTTGGATCAAAATTACGTGTAAAAGACGGGGATGAAGTAGAAGCAGGAATGTCATTAACAGAGGGTTCTATAAATCCAAATGAAATATTAGCAATAAATGGTGTTGATGGAGTTCATAAATACTTGGTACAAGAAGTTCAAAAAGTTTATAGAAACCAAGGTGTTGATATTAACGATAAACATATTGAAGTTATTGGTAGACAAATGTTAAAAAGAGTTAGAGTTGAAGATAATGGGGATACAGGACTATTTGCAGGTTCACTAGTGGATATAAATGAACTAGAAGAAGAAAACGAAAAAATGATAGCAGAAGGTAAAAAACCAGCCACATATAAACGTGTATTATTAGGAATAACAAAAGCATCACTTGCAACAGAGAGCTTTTTATCAGCAGCATCTTTCCAAGAAACAACTAGAGTGTTAACAGAAGCTGCAGTAAAAGGAAAAGTAGATGAATTAATAGGCTTAAAAGAAAATGTTATAATAGGTAAATTAATTCCAGCTGGAACAGGATTAAGCAAATACAAAAATATACACATAGACACAGAAAAAGAAGAATGTGACTGTGAAGAAGAATGCAATAATTAATAAAGTAAACGGGACTTTTTATAGTTCCGTTTATTTGCTAATAAAAA
>DBFNNF010000225.1:0-5927 GCA_048407585.1 Lactobacillus johnsonii
AAAGAGAAAAAGGAAACTTGAGTAAGATACTTACCTAAGTTTCCTTTTTTGCCCCTGCCAAGGAAGTCTATTATATAATATTTTCAAGAAAGTGAGGAAGAAAAATTGGATAATATGCTTATATATGCTACAAAAGAGAAGCGAAGTTTTAATGAATTTCCCTTAAATGAAGTAGATAGCATGATTTTTTCTCAATTAGCGTATTGTAATTTTGATACCCTTCCTCAGCATCATAGTTTACAAAGTTTGGCTTCTGATGACGAGATTAAGACTTTAACTCAAGGGAATCTCGGTGGAAAGAATACTGAAAAGTTAATCAAGATTATGCTAGAAAATCCACGCTTTAAAAAACTATCTTGGCACAATGTGGTTAGCAAAGTAGATGCAAAAACACAAATGCAATTTAATGCTGTTACTTTTTGTATTGCAGCAGATCAATACTATATTGCATATCGTGGAACAACGGCTACTACCATCGGTTGGAAAGAAAATTTTAATATGTCTTTTAATGATTGGGTACCAGCTCATTATTTTGCTCATTCTTATTATCGAAAAATCAAAAATTTATTTTCGGGGAAATTTTATCTTGGTGGTCATTCAAAGGGCGGAAATTTAGCTTTTGCTGTTGCATTGAACCTAAAAGAATCCGACTTGTCACATATTGCTAGAATCGACTGCTTTGATGGACCAGGTTTTCATAATCAGGAACGATTAAAGAATAGATTCTTAAAATTAAAGGGTAAAATTCATAAATATATTCCGCAAGGCTCATTGATTGGCATATTGCAAGATGATCTGATTGGAGAAAAAGATTATTGTACTATTGTGGCAGCTTCTGGAAATAGTTTGCTCCAGCATGATATGTTTACTTGGCACGTTATCGATGATCAATTTGCAGCTGTAAAGCAATTAGATAGCACATCTGAAGTTTCATGGAAGGCAATTGCTGAATGGCTAAAAAATACAAACGATACGGAAAGAAAAGATTTTATTGAAATGCTATATCTAACGGTGAGTGACACTAATCAAATTTATTTCAGGAAGCTGTTAACGCCTAAGACGACATATAAATTAGCTACTCGTTTGATAAAAAATAGTTCTACTCAAAAGAATGTTTGGGAACCAATAATAAGAAAACTTTTTAAAGCTTATGTGAATTCAGGAGCAGCAGCTTTTAGTGAACAAAGAAAAAATCAATTATCAAACTTTAAAAGAATTTTAGATGAACAACGCAATAAATAGGTTAAGTTATAAAAATCTATCTTGAATTAAAAACTACCTGCTTATCTAGAAAAAGAGTAAAATAACGATTGAAAGAGGTGGACAAAATTGAAAAAAGATACATATATGACTTTACTAGGATTCCGTGATACTTGTTATAATGATTTCAATTTTGATATTGATGAGAAAGATTTTTATTTAGGAACTGATACCTATAAAAAAATTGACAAGATATTAAAGGATGCACAGAATGAGCAATTATTAGTTCAGTTTGAAGAGGGTACGCATCTTTATCAAGATTATGATCCAGAATACTTGAGCGTAGCACAAAAGAGAGAAATTCAACATGATATTAATGCAGCCCGTAACTTTTTGGATAATTACGATGGGGATGCGGACGATAAACATGATAACTATGCAGCTTACTTAGATGATAATTCTTTGAGTTATTCTTTTGGTCCAGATAGTAATTTAGATGAAGTACAAAATAATTTAAATGATATTGAAACCAATGGCGTAATCATTTGGCAAAGACGAAAAGATGAATATATTTTATTACCACATACTATTCATAGCCTTGAAAGAATTAAAAAGCAGATTGCATCAAGTAAACGTGTTGATGATAAAAAATTACGTTATGCAATGGAGCGCTTATTTGACAATATAACTAATTTTCTTAAGCCATTTAGTGATAGTGAATTAGGAAAATACGAAAATACAATTTCACAGGAGCTTAGAGATAATTTGGAACATTATGCTTTAAGTGTTCAAACTGATGCACGTGAAGTAGCTGCAGATAAATTAACTAAATATGCAGTGCAACTTGCAGAAAAAGAAAATAATGACAGTATTTAAAGTAAAGCTCATCGATTAGATGAGCTTTTTTGGATAGGATAAAATGGAATCTATTTCAAAAGAATTAATATCTAGAGTAATAAAGAAAAGAAAAAGTGCTACCCATAAAGGTAATTATGGCCGCTTACTTCTAATTGGAGGTAGTAAAAAGTATGGCGGAGCACTGATTATGGCAGCAGAAGGCGCATTAAACAGTGGTGCAGGCTTAGTGACAGTTGCTACAGACCAAGTCAATATTGCTGCCTTACATACTAGGGACCCAGAGATTATGGCTCTTAATTGGGATGAAAGTGTAGAGTTAAAAAATTTAATTAAGAACGCTGATGTAGTAGTTTGCGGAATGGGGCTTGGATTAGATGATAAAGCACAACAAATATTAGGATTAGTCAGAGATAACATCACCTTAAAGCAAACACTAATCTTAGATGCTAGTGCACTAGATTTAATTGGTCAGCAAACGGATTTACTACCATTAAATTCAAAAGTTTTGATTTTTACCCCTCATCAAATGGAGTGGCAGCGATTAAGTGGAATAAAAATTTCTGATCAAAGTGATGAACTAAATCAAGCAGCTTTAAATAAATTAGTTAAAAATAAGAATGCAATTTTAGTTTTGAAATCCAATCACACTAAAGTTTATGATCAAGCAGGGCATATTTATTTAAATCCTTTTGGTAATCCAGGAATGGCTATTGGCGGAATGGGAGATACATTAGCTGGAATAATTGGGGGATTTTGTGGTCAATTTACCCCTAACTTAGAAACAGTGGCAGCTGCCGTAGGGATTCATTCTTTAGCTGCTGATGAAATTGCAGAGAGGCAATATATTGTTCGACCAACTCAATTATCGGCTCATCTTCCAGAAATAATGAAGCAATACGAAGAATAATTAAGTAATGATGAAATAAATTAAATTGCATAAAGAGAAATTGGGTGACCGAATGAGACATACAAAGAAGAAATCTAAGAAAAAGTATTTATGGTTAATTATCCTTGTAATAGCAGCTACTTGTTTTTTTGTATGGAAAAACAATTTTAACTCAAATAGAATGCCATCGAACTATCATGCTGACCAAGTAGATTTAAACGTTAAAGCTGCCGTAGCAATTAATGCAAAAGATGGAACAACCATTTACGCTAAAAATGCTAATCAAAGCTTGCCGATTGCCTCAATGACCAAGCTTTTAACTGTTTATTTAACTTTACAAGCAATTAAAGAGAAAAAGATATCTTGGGACACAACGGTTACTCCAACTCAAGAAATAGTTGACTTGGGCTCAAATCCAGATTATGCAAGTGTTCCACTTAGGCTAGGACAAAAATATACCGTAAGAGAGCTATACGATGCAGCTTTAATAAAGTCGGCAAATAATGCAGCCCGTTTACTCGCGATTGCAGTTAGTGGAAACGAGACAAATTTTCTAAATCAAATGCGCCAGCAAGCTCGTAAATGGAAACTCAATAATGCTAAATTCGTAACTGTTGATGGTTTACCAGAGAAAAAGAAAAATTTTTTAGGGATGACGACAACAGTTGAAAATAAAATGAGTGCTAATGATATGGCAAGTGTAGCAAGAAAATTAATAACTGATTATCCTGAAATTTTAAATACCACAAAACAATCTAGGGCTTATTTTCAAAATACCCTTATGACTAATAGTAATAAAATGCTAAACGGTCTCTCATACTATGATTCAACATTTCCTGTTGATGGTTTAAAGACGGGGACTACTGATGGCGCTGGTTCATGTTTTACTTGTACAGTAGATAAAAATAGAAAAAGAGTGATTACAGTAATTTTAGGGGCTGAAAATGATAATGAACGGTTTGTGGAGACAAAAAAGTTATTAAGTTATTGTTTTAATTAAAATTTTACTGTGCATTCGATTTAATATTGCACTTTTCCCACGTTTGCTGATATAATCTTCATGACAAAAGGTTAAAAGTAGTAGTATTGCATTTGTTTTCAGCGAGTCTATGGTTGGTGGAAGTTAGACAATGGGGCAATATGAAGGCGTGTTTAACTTTAACTTTAAAATCAATTAATAAGCGGATACTTTGTATCAAGTAGAGTGGTACCGCGGGAACTTTCTCGTCTCTTTCTAGTTTACTAGGAAGAGACTTTTTTTATGCAAGAGGTGTTATAAGTGGATTTTAAACAAAAAGTCGTTGATTTAGTTAGTGAACAGGTAGATTTACCTAAAGAAAAAATTTCTATGTTAATTGAAAGACCAAAGAACCCTAAGATGGGTGATTATGCTTTTCCAGCATTTGCTTTGGCTAAAATTGAACATAAAAATCCTGCTCTAATTGCTAAGGATATTGCAGAAAAAATTAGTGATGATAATTTCACTAGTATTCAAGCAGTTGGACCATATGTAAACTTCGCAATTGACCATGCTAAATTAGTTAATGCAACTTTAAAGGATGTTCTAACTGAAAAAGAACATTTTGGTGATCAAAAACTTGGAGAAGGGAATGTTCCAATTGACATGTCTTCTCCTAATATTGCTAAGCCAATGTCAATGGGACACTTACGTTCCACGGTAATTGGTAATTCAATTGCTAAGACTTTGGAAAAAGTTGGTTATACTCCAATTAAAATTAATTATCTTGGGGACTATGGTACCCAATTTGGTAAATTAATTACTGCTTATCGTTTATGGGGTAATGAGGAAGATGTTAAGAAAGATCCAATCACAAATCTTTTCCATTACTACGTTAAGTTCCATGAAGAAGCTGAAAAAGATCCTAAGTTAGAAGATGAAGGACGTGCTGCCTTTAAGAAACTAGAAAACGGTGATGAAGAAGAAATTAAATTATGGAAATGGTTCCGTGAAGTTTCCTTACAAGAATTTAACCGTATCTATAAAGAATTAGGGGTAACTTTTGATTCATATAATGGGGAAGCATTTTTCAATGATAAGATGCAGCCAGTAGTTGATGAATTAAGAGAAAAGGGCTTACTTGAAGAATCTCGTGGAGCTCAAGTTGTTAACTTGGGAGAAGATGAAAATCCAGCTTTAATCTTAAAATCTGATGGCTCTAGTCTTTATATGACTCGTGATTTGGCGGCTGCCTTATATCGTAAAAAAGAATATGACTTTGTTATGTCATTATATGTTGCTGGTGGTGAACAAACTGGTCACTTTAAGCAATTAAAACAAGTTTTGAAGAAGATGGGCTATGACTGGTCAGATAACATTCACCACATTCCATTTGGTTTGATTACTCAAGGCGGAAAGAAATTATCTACTCGAAAAGGAAACGTTGTTTTCTTAGATCAAGTCCTAAAAGATGCAGTTTCTTTAGCAGAACAACAAATTGAAGAAAAAAATCCAAATCTATCTAATAAGAAGCAGGTTGCTCATGATGTTGGTGTGGGCGCTGTGGTATTCCATGACCTAAAGAATGATAGAATGGATAACTTTGATTTTGATTTGGAAGAAGTTGTTCGTTTTGAAGGGGATACTGGTCCATACGTTCAATACACTAATGCTAGAGCTCAAAGTATTTTACGCAAAGCTAATAAAGAAATCTCAATGGATAATTTAAGCTTAAATGATGATTGGTCCTTTGCAGTCGCAAAAGCATTAGCTGATTTCCCTGCTATTGTAGAAAAAGCTTCAGAAAAATTTGAACCATCAATTATTGCAAAATATGCCTTAGATTTAAGTAAGAAATTTAATAAGTATTATGCAAATGTTAGAATTTTAGATGAAGATGACCAACTAAACGCTCGTCTTGCATTAGTTCAAGCAACTTCAATTGTTTTAACTGAAGCATTAAGACTTTTAGGTGTAAATGCACCTAAAGAAATGTAATATTTCTTTAAATAAAAATATTCACTG
>DBFNNF010000226.1:0-14055 GCA_048407585.1 Lactobacillus johnsonii
AAATAATCATTTTTTGTCCCTTCTATAGTCCTACCTAATTATACGTGAAACCATTTTGCTTTGCTTAAAATTTCTTTTCCACTTATAATCAATCTTGAATATGACATAGAAAGCGAATAGTAAAATGAGTGAAAAAGAAGATTTAAATATTGGACTTGTATTGCAGTATCAAGTTGCTCCAAAAGGTGTAATTGATGCCGATGCTCTTGTACGTCATGCAAGAGACTGCGGCTTTAGAGGCGTAAGTATCAAAGACGCTAATGATGCACAAATGGCAGACATGCAAGCAGCTTGTCAAAAATATGCAATTAAATTTTGTCAAAAAAGACCAGCAGAAAAATTAATTTCTCCTGATGTTCTAGCAAAATTAATCGCTGCTCGATTAGACGATATGAATATCTATTTTGAAGTTGAATTAAACGCAGATGGATCAATTAAAGCCGAATCAGATCCTGCAATGGAAACTCTGCGTAATTGGATTAGTCGCTTTGGACATGCTTACTACGAAAGTCGGGCTGACCATGAAATAAAGGCAGACGAAGACAATGTTCATGTCTTTTATAATGCCATTGCTAAATATCAACGCTACGTTTTCATCCATATTCCACTTGAAGAAAGTATCGAATTAAAGCGTGTTCCTCACGTTGAAGAGGCAGCTTGGATTGACACTAGAAATGAAGTGGAGTTCGAACAAGATGGAGACCATTTACGTATTAAACTTAACCGCCAAGAAAATGGTGAAGAATTTTCTGTCTATGGTCTACGTCTACAGCTCCACCGCCCAGAAGATGATTTAGGTAAAACTGAATATTAAAAACAAAGAAGATATCAAAGTAACTTTTGCTTTGATATCTTCTTTTTATCTATTATTTATTATCTTTTTAACGATTAATTGAACGTGCCATCCGAGAAATCGTATGATTCATCCCACGAATTGTCTTACTTAATTCGAAAATAGTATCCGTTGGTGGCACTACTCCCCAACCTGCATCTCCAATATGTTGGATATCAACACCGCAAATTTTATTTTGTAAGGCAATATCATGGACTGTTTGAGCTCCAGAACTTTCTTGACTAGTTCCAATCGTGCTCATTACTAGTCCACCATGTTTATGAACAATTTTTACTATCTTAATTAATTCTTCACTAGTAAAACCTGGAACTGTTCCAACAGCAGGAACCAAAATAACGTCTGCACCTGCATCCAAAAACTCTTTAACTGATTCTTCACTAGCTACTGGTTCATCCACGCCAGCTCCATGCATTTTTCCAGCAATAATTAACCCTGAGAAATTTTTCTTAGCTGTTTTTACAGCTTTAGTAATCATTCTATTAGTTACACCAGTACCAGGATTTCCAGTAAAGCAAACGAAATTGAATCCTAACTCTTCAGCTGCTCTCATTGATTCAATGCTTGCAGTTCTACCAGAAGAAATCTGCAATTTAGTTGATTCCATTTCTACTTTCTTCAACAATTTGCCGTTTATTTAGAGCAGCTGAAAATAAAAATTTTGTAAATTGGTATATACCTATAGTAGCATAAAATACTTTCTTCTACATAAAAAAGCATCCCAGTAAGGGATGCTTTACTCTTAATTATTTATTATCAGCAGGCAATATTAAAATAAAGTTTAATAGCTTATTAGCGTAACTACGATTATCTTCAAAATCTTTAACTGTCTCATTTAATTCAGCTAGTTGATCAGTAATAATTCCATTGACATTGTCATACATCATCTTCATCATCATTTGTGGACTATTAACCGTCCAAGCATATACGGGCTTATTTTGAAGTTGAGCCTGCCATATAAAATCATTGTTTAACGTAGAATATTCCATTGAATACCCATCTGCAACACTTTGGGGATAAGTGAAATTATAAGGCTGAATATACAAGACAAATAACTTAGGGTTAATTTGATGTAATCCCTCAATGACACGATAATCTAATGACTGAACTTGATATTTACGCTTAATAATTAGCTTGCCATATTTTTGATTAAAATTCTGGAGCATTTTTGGAGAATCATTAGGCGTTGTCTTAACTTCGATTAATAATTTTTGATTTAATTTCTTAGCAGCTTTTAGGTATTGACCAAAACTGGCAATTTTAGCTTGGTGCCCATCTTCATGAAGAGTAATTCTAGTCAATTGCTTTAAAGTTAAATCTTTTGGAGTTTTATTAATGCCAGCTAACTCTTTCAAATTTTCGTCATGCATAACTACAAACTGATTATCTTTTGTTTCATGCAAATCTATTTCCACATAATCTGGATGAAGTTTTGCTGTCTTTTCTAGAGCTGGGATAGTATTTTGAACTCCATTTTTATCACTTACCCCTCTGTGTGAAATAGTGACTGGGCGCTGCATATCCGCTCCCTTTAAATACAAGGCACTATTGATTCCTGCAGTTAATATAAAAATTATTACTAAGCATAAATCTACTATTTTAACTGTCTTTTTACTTTTTATTTTTTTCTGATCTTCATCCTTAAACCCATGTAACGGTGCAACAACAATCAAAAGAGAAATAACACTAATCCAAATCGCCATTAATTCACTAATTGTTTGGACCAGTAACAGATTAAAAATAGCAAAACTAAAGCTAAGCTTTTCTGGCAAATGATCTAATCCCAATTGACAGAAATAAATTATTAAATTGCAGCTAACTAAAATTACGCTAACACAGATTGCTGCAACTAATAAGCTACTTAAGAGGGTCCACCAATTTTTGTGGCTAGTTAACTTCCAGCTTTCTTTCATCGCAATCCATGTCTTTTTTTCTTGATAAATCATCAAGGGAAGCGTCAAAATCAATCTAATTCCCAAAATAAAAGCTAGCAAATAAAAAATTATCAATCCACTAACCAGCCAAATATTTCTAGTCATAAAATCCAAAATAAATTCTGGAATCTGGACTTTGGCTAATAACGGTGTTCGATAAACCATATCTGCAAAAGGTACAATTAACAAAAAATATAAGCCTAGTAATAAAATGGAACCTACTCGAACAGAACGATATGTCTGCCATAATTCTTTAAATAGTAATTTAAGGGAAAATCGATTCTGAGAAATTTCTCTAATTCCCAATAATATTAAGGCAAATACACCATAAATTACTAAAAGCAGGATAACTAATTCAAAGATTAATAGGAGGGCAACTCCAGTATGTGTGGTGATAATCGTAACAACGTTTTGATATGAAACAAACGGAATTGCACTAGCTTTTAAAATTCCAGTTGTTACATACCTGAATAACGGAATGATTAGCATCTGCGTAAAAATATCTATTCCGATAAACAAAGCTATGTACTCTAGCCAATGTATTCTAAAATTTTTAGAATACATATCTATTTTTCGAAAAATATTTTTCAAAAATTGTTCCTCCGCTCACTATTTTCTACCCTTGCAATTTAGTTTATAAAAAATAGGAATCCTTATCTATTCTTAGGATTCCTATTTTTCAAAGTCAGCACTTTTCACATGTGAAAAAATCAACTTACTTAATTCTTGGAAGAATAATCTATCCCCTATATTTCTTCCCTCATAACTGCTCAAAACCGTGCAAAATACTGGTGCTTTTTTTGTCATAAAAGCACAAACCTCATGGCATGTCTGACGATCTCGGCCCAATTTATTGTAGGTAAGAAGATTCTCCCCATAAAAAGTTAAATCTGTTGGAATAGTATGATTACTCAATCCTTTACGCACTAAAGCACAGAAGAGATTCTGAGTAGTCATTAAATGTGTAATCAACTTATCAACACTAGCAGCTGTACATTCATTATCTTGACCGTTAGCTGAATAGCGCATTAACTCTCGTCCCAATCGGATGCCGGGATAATTCTTTTTTAACCACTCATCAATTTCATAAATATCAAATTTTTCAATTAATAGATTAGTAGCTACATTATCCGATAGTGCACTAGTTAAATAAACTAGGTCTCGAACGCTCCAATTAGTACGACGTAAATCACCAATAATACCAGCGCCACGCACACGAGAAAGATCAGTAACTTCCATTTTTTCATCCACAACTTCAGGGGTCTTTTTCCACTGATCTTCAATATATGCAGCAATAGCTAAGTCAATCAAACTTCCTGCGGGAAAAATTTTCTCAGCTTGATGTTGATACATAATTTGATCGCCATACTTAACAATTACACCTGCATCAATATCATACTTTTGGATAATGTCAGTAATTCCATCCTTTAACATAAAGCAATCGCCTTTCTTATTAGAATTAGACAAAACTTAACTTACGTTATCTTATATATTATGTCAGTATCTTTTATTATAAAGTTATTTTAAAACTTTTTGTTATCCTATATCAAGATAGCTTTTAATTTCAAAAGAAAAAGATGCTTAAGTGCATCTTTTCTAGTAGGTTACAGTCTTTATTTAATTCATTATTAGAATACTACTCATCTAATTGCTTCAATTGATTAGTTACTAGTTCTGTCTCTTTAAACTTTTCTTCTAATCTAGGTAAATCTTGATTAATCGTTGCTAAAAATAAAACACTTGAGACAAACACTTCAGAAAAAAGTAAATTTATTGCACCTACTCTAAGCAGCTTTTCATCTGTTGATACACCTAAAACCACATCACTGATTTCAACCAAGGGAGACTGATGAGAACGAGTGATAGCAATAATAGGAGTATGATTCTTACGTGCTTGTTCAGCCAGTAATAATATTTCTTGAGTCAGGCCACTATAAGAGAAAATGACCAAAACATCTGTCGAATGGGAATAACAAATTCTCTCTAAGGCAATATGAATATCTTGATTAAAAATGACATTTTTATCACTACGAATAAATTTATAGTAAAGATCTTGAGCTGGTAAACTGGATGCACCAACACCAGCTAAATAGATTCGATCAGCATTTTTCAAAAAATTGATAGCTTGATTTAAGGCCATTCCATCAATCAAATGAGCTGTTTTTTCAGTATTATGTTCAATACTTGAAAGAAGTTTTTGTAAAACAATATGCGGATTATCATGATTATCCACAATTGGTTCAATTGTATTTTCACTTTCTTGTGGTGTATCTTGAGCAAGTTGAATTTGAAAATCCTTTAATCCCTTAAAGCCCAGCTGTTGACAAAAACGAATCATCGAAGCAGCACTAGTTTTAGTAATTTTTCCCAAGCCTTGTGCATCTTCTTGTAAAAAAGTCTTTGGATGAGCCAATAAATAATCGGCAATCTTTTTAGATGCTCCCTTAAAATTAGGATAATTGTTTAAAACTTTAGTAGATAAATCCATAACGTACCTCTATTTCTATTCAACATTCTAAGGTACTGAAATATTATTTCAAGATTTTTGTACAAAATTTAATAATCTCTTCGCTTCTTTTCTCAAGGTATTATTATCATTACACTCAGATAATTTATATCCTACAAAATAAGGCGGCGCATAAAAACGTGGGATAATTTTACAACAGATTCCGTCTTTATTGGGATAGAAAAACAGGTTATATGAATCACATTTTCCCCCATACATCTCTTCTAAAGTATAACGGATAGCGTATTGAATCCAATCCGCCCAAAGATTTACGCCGTTTTTATCTATTAAATTAACATTTAATTCTTGAAAGCCTTGAACTGGATGGGTCGCGAAATTAATTTCCATATTATTTGTCTTAAAAACAGTAATTCCAGTAAAATTATTTTCGTGAATATATTTATAGCCATCTTCTTTATACAAACCAACAATTTGCATATGCGGATGAGACAGTGATCCATTAGACTTAGGTCCAAAATTTTTATACCAAAGAACTGATCTGAAGTCTCTGTTTTGTCTCATCTTGTCGAAGCATTCGAGAGCAAACTTCATTAAGCGACGATTATATTCTTGGGAATATGTAGCAACATCCCCATTATGTTCATCTGACTCAATTAATACGGTTTGTTTTGTATCCTTTAAAGTTGGAAAGCGATTAGCCAGCCAGATCATTGGCCCATTGGTTCGATAAATGTCCCTTAAATTTTCCACATCACAAAAAGGACAGGTAGTATCCTTACTACCATTAAAACTGGATGGTTTATCTTTAGCTATCGCAAATTCAAATATAAGTGGATCGTTATTCAAATTTATTCCCCATCTCTGAAAAAAATATTTGCACTTCAGCTCACACTCTACTATAATAATCTATTAAGGCGATTGAAGCGCTTTCATATAACATTTTGTAGCTTTCCTTAACTTTACTCTTTCGGTCACTTTTCCGAAAGAGTTTTTTTATCTAGAAAAGTACTACTTGGACTTCCTTAGATTTTGCATCTTCAATTAAACCTTTTACTCTATCAGAAACGTGCTCTTGCTCAATATCAACAGCATATCCTAGTTTAAAATCAATTACGATTTTTACTAAGTTTAAATATGCATCTTCACTATCTAATTCAGTTTTGCCGCCGAATTTTTGGCTACGAAATGTAATTAAAATAGGAATAGTTCCCATCACATCTTTTACTTTTCCTGCGACTTCAAGTAACCTATTCATTAAAACTACGTCTTTAAAATAATCAATTCTCCACTCCATCATCTCAGGTTGGAGTTTTTTTATTTCCTCTGCTTGCTTTAAAATATCTTTTTCACTTACACCAGTATTAATGGGCATTAAAATCATTTGCTTGTTAATTTTTACTTTTCTTTGATCAAAACTCATCTTTTTTCTCCAAATAAAAAATTGCTACCTAAATTATAGTAGCAATTTTATCTTCATTCATTAAAATTTATCTCGTTTAATGCTGCGAATAATGGCAATTACAAATACTAGAATACTACATCCCATGCCAAAATAGGCCATATAGCCAACACTAAACATTTGACCAATCTGTGCTGGGTTAATTTGGTGGTTAATGGCAAATTGATATGCCCATCGATTAATCATAGTTGGCGTCAAAACAAATAAAACTGTTGAAATACCTGACCCCACCAACATAGCACGACGTGAATATGGTTCTCTAAAGAATTGTGCCAAAACACAAATAGCAGGGGCTACCATTAAAAGGAAAGTCCAAATCATAATCCATCTACCTGCAGGATCATTCATAAATTGACCACTATTTGTCGCATAGCGGTATGTTCCCCATAAACTACCGCCTAATAAGTTATCAAGTAAACCAACTACATTTGCTCCCTGCGCTGCATAAACATTATTAGTACTAGCAGCTGCACCTTGGAGCATTTTTAACATGTCTTGTGAGCCAGTAGTTTGAAAATTAATAGTTACAACTTGTCGCATATAAGTGGACAAAAACATGATCATTGAAGCTCCTAGCTGCAATGCTTTAAGCAAATGAAGTGTTTTGTTTCCACCTAATTTAAATTCTAAGCTAAGAGTTCTATCAGGATTTTTACTTTTTACAATAATAAATGCTCCAGCAATTGCAGCAATTATCAAAATTACTAGACCAAGCCACCACTTAGTCATAATAAATAGAATTGCCAGCACAATTAAAGCTACTGAAATGTATGGCCGGTTTAAGAATAAGTCCCAGACATTTACTTTACCATGGCTTGCTAGTCGCTTTCGATACTCTTCTCTAGTTAAAACTTTTTTCTTATCTTTAGAATCTTCCATCTTATTCACTATTCTCTACCTTTACCTTATTGTGCTAATCAATATTAGCATGTTACAAGACTCTCCGCATTACTTTTTTAAGAAAATTAAACAAGTTAATAAGATGAAAATAATTACTTTTAAAACACTGTGCTAAAATAATCCTATTATAAATTAAAAAGTAATTTAGAATTGAGATGACTACGTGAATAAATCACAAGCCACCATTTTACCAAATGGTTGGCATAAAACTTTTTATACTCTGTGGCTCGGCTGTTTTATTACAGGATTAGGTTATTCAATGACAATGCCATTTATTTCTTTATTTATGGCTGAACTAGGTCATTATAATAAACTCCAATTAAACCTTTACTCAGGCTTAGCATTTGCCATGACTTTTATTGCCCAGGCCATTATTTCTCCTTACTGGGGTAATTTAGCCGATCGTAAAGGCAGAAAATTAATGTGCATGCGTGCTGCTGGCGTTATGAGTTTAACGATCTTTATTACAGGCCTAGCTCAAAGTGCACTTTTTATTATCTGTATGCGTTTCTTACAAGGCTTATTTTCAGGCTATATCAATAACGCAACGGCGCTCATGGCAGGTGAAACACCGCATCAGCGTAGTGGCTGGGTAATGAGTCAAATGATGACTGCAGGAACTGCGGGTAACTTAGTGGGGCCTCTAATTGGTGGTGCTTTATCAAGTGCATTCGGTTATCGCATCCCCTTCTTTATTACTGGCGGACTAATGTTTCTAACTTTCTTAGGAACATGGTTATTAGTAAAAGAGGACTTCACACCAGTTTCTCGAGAAAAGATGAAACCAATGGGACAAATACTGCAAAGCTTACCTAACGTTAAGTTAATTATCATTATGTTTGTGACGACAATGATTGTTCAATCTTCAACTATGTCTATCGATCCCATTGTTTCTCTTTATGTTAAATCTTTAATGCCGCACAGTAATAATATTGCCCTAATCGCCGGGATTGTTGCCGCTACACCAGGTCTTGGTACCATGCTCTCTGCATCACATATTGGTCACTTAATGGATCGTGTTGGTGCTGAAAAAGTTTTGCGATGGGGACTATTAATTGCTACTATTTTATTTATTCCAATGACTTTTATTCCTAATGCCTGGTCATTAGCTTTCTGGCGTTTCTTATTAGGAATTATCAGTGCTGGCTTACTGCCAGCTGCTCAAACAATTCTTACTTTGAATGTTCCACCAGAAGCATTTGGTAGGGTCTTTTCTTACAACCAATCCTTCCAAGCAGTTGGGGCGGTCTTAGGGTCTTTACTAGGTTCAACTATTTCTGGTATGTTTACTTATGAATGGGTATTTGCAGCAACTGGGATTACACTACTGATTAATTATTTAATCATGCAATTTTCTTCCCAATCTCGCAATGCCTAACTTGTTAAAGGAGTGTTTCTTTATGAAAACTATCGGTATTACTGCAGGTATTAAAAATAATGAGGTAATTGTTGATCAAAGTGTTGTTGATACTGTTGTAAAACTAGGATTTCTTCCTCTTGTCTTTGCTCCAATAAGCTTAAAGACGATGCCAGTGCCTAGTGTCAATTTCGATGCTCTGATTCTTAGCGACGGCCCTGACATCACACCAATTTTTTATAATGAAGAGCCACTTCCTGAGCTTAGAGAAACTGATCCACATCGAGACCAATTTGAGCTAAACTTAATCAAAAATGCTCATGATTCCAATTTACCAATTTTAGGAATTGGCCGCGGAATGCAAATGTTAAATGTTGCTTTTAACGGTACACTTTTCCAAGATATTTATGCCCAAAATTCTGGTGCAGGTGTTCAACATATTCAACCAAATGATCTCTCTTTAGAAAGTCACCATGTTAATGTAACTGATGAAAGTGAACTTGCTAAAGCTTTAGGAACTCATCCCTACGTTAATAGCCATCATCATCAAGCTATTAAGACGATTGCCAACAACTTTAATATTGTTGCTACTGCTCCTGATGGTATTATTGAAGCCATTGAATCAACTGATCAAACAATGTTAGGTATTCAATGGCGACCAGATAAGCTATTAAACGATCCAAAACAGGAAAAAATCTTCACTAACTTTTTTGCAAAATTAAACTAAAGAAATAAGCTTGAGAGGTATAAAACTTCTCAAGCTTATTTTTTAATTATTTTTGTTTTTACTTCCTTCACTCATGTCTAAGTGAACAATTTTATTAAACATCGCTTTTTCTTTTGGTGAAATTTTGTGAGCAACTTCAATTACTGCAACATCAGGATTTTTCAAAAGAGTTTCATGGATTGCTAGAGACAAGGTCGGATCTAGAGCACTCGTAGCTTCATCAGCTAATAAAATTGGTCGTCCTGACAATAAGGCACGAGCAATTTCAATTCGTTGGATTTGTCCACCTGATAACCCATTGCCAGCTTCACCAACTTTATGGTCAAGTCCCTCTTTTTTGACTAATTCATCTAAACCAGCTAAATGAATAACTTCCTTTAATTTTTCGTCGCTAACCTTTCTACCTAAGGTAATATTGAACCGCAAGGTATCATCGAACATAAAAGGTTTTTGATTAACATAAGAGAAATAATTATGAGCTTTTGCCCAGTCCCCAGTTACATTCTTTCCGTTAATCAAAATTTCACCCTTTACTGGCTTCTTTAAACCAAGCATTAGGCGCAACAAAGTGGTTTTGCCCCAACCACTTGGGGCCATAAGCAGAATCTTTTCTCCAGGTTTAACCTGTAAATTAACATCTGTAAAAATTGTATGCTTATCTGATTTAGTTTGATACGAAAGATTTTTTACATCTAGTCCTTCAAAATTCTTGGCTTTCTCTGAATTTTCTTTTATTTCATAATTAAGGGCTTTTTGTGTTTTCTTCCACATTGGAACGGTTGATTTAACTTGGTTAAATTCATTAAACAAGGTTACAACTGGCGTAATAAAGTTCATTGCCAAATCTACCATCATAAATAAAGTACCAACACTTAAGCTTCCCTGCATCATCATTATGCCACCAATCGTACATGGAATAATGAAACAGAATAATTCAGCAGCAGAATAAATTAATTCTAAGGCCCAAGCTTGAGTTAAGTTCATATTTCGAAGAGCATTTTCCATATTTTGAGCTGATTTTGTTGCTCTTACGACAATATTATCTCTAACATTATAGAGTTTAGCTGATTGGGCCCCATTTAATGAATCAGAAACATTCTGAGTATAATTAGCATTTGTTTTAGCCCAAATTTTAGATTTTTTGGTAATAATTCTACTAGTAAAGATTTGTACAACAGCTGGAGCCGCCATCGCAACTACGAAAATAATCGTCATTTGCCAGGAATTATATAAGGCAAAAGCTAATGATCCAATAAAAGTTAGACCTTGATAAATCATATCAAGTTGAGCTGTAATTCGATTTGTTTCAATTTGTTTCAAGTCATTCGTCATAAGTGACAAGCCATTTTTTATATCGGTTTCACCTTGATCAACCAAATATTGTAAATTAGCCTGCTTGAAAACCATATTAACATCACGAATGATCCCCATTTTTACACGCTCATAGATGAAATTACTCATCATGAAACAGAGCTGCCCTAAAGCCGTTAAAGCTGCTAAACGCACCAAGTGCATTACATCCTTTGAATGCGATGATGCCACATTCAGCATAATCTTGATCATATAAGCCACAAATAAGATATTACAAGCCTTAATTGCAGCCAAGATAGCAAACCAAATCACCTGACTTCGTTTTGCATATTTTAAACTCATCTAAAACTCCTCACTTTAGTTAAGACGTTAATTTATTATATATGGCTTTATTTTCTGAATCAAATACACAAAAGTAGACCTCAATATTAAATTTTGGTTGTTTAAGCCAGCTTCTTGTAGTTTTAACAGCTATTTTAGCAGCTTCTTCTTTTGGATAGCCGTATACACCAGTTGAAATACAAGAAAAAGCAATTGAATGTAAATTATACTTTTTAGCCAGATCAAGACTATTGCGGTAACAATTTGCTAAAAGCTCTGCATCTTTTTGAGCAAAATTCGGATTATAAACTGGTCCTACAGTGTGAATAACATATTTAGCTGGTAAATTGTAGCCTCTAGTTATCTTTGCTTCCCCAGTATCGCATCCCTTGAGCGTTCGACACTCTGCTAGTAATTCTGGGCCAGCAGCCCGGTGAATAGCACCGTCTACCCCTCCGCCGCCTAAAAGTGTTCTATTAGCTGCATTAACGATTGCATCAACTTTTAATTTTGTGATATCCGCTTGAATTACGTTAAGATTAGTCACAATTTTTCGAACCTTTCTACTAATTTAATTAACCTTATATCTATATTCTATCTTACTCACAAAAATAAGCTCATCCCCTAAAACAGAAATGAGCTTATTTCATTTTATTAATAAAATTTATCTCTTAGTAACTGCGATTAAGTCGTCACCATGCTTCTTTTCTACGCCATCAATACGTTGAACATTTGCATAGCTAGTAGTGTTAGTAATTACAGTCATGACAGTTGTATCGTATCCTGCTTTCTTTACAGCATCTAAATCAACCGTTCCAAGCTTTTCACCTTTTTCAACATGTTGGCCTTGTTTTACATCAGTAGTAAATCCTTCACCCTTCATGTTTACAGTGTCGATACCAATATGAATTAAAACTTCTGCACCTTCGTCTGATTTAATTCCATAAGCATGCTTAGTTTCATAAGCAACTGTAATTTCACCAGTTACTGGGGAGTAGATAGTACCTTCACTTGGTACCATTGCAGCACCCTTACCCATTGCTTCAGTAGAGAAGACTGGGTCATTTACATCTTTCAAGCTTTCTGCCTTACCTGAAACAGGAGCAGCAATTACTTCATCATGTAATTCTTTATCTTCTTTGATAATTTGTTCAGCTTTTTCTTGTTGTGCTACTTGATCCCCTGCAGATTCAACAGTACCAGATTCTTCTGCCACATCTTCCTTAAAGTGACGTTTACCGTATACAAAGGTTAAACCAAAGGCAACAATGAAACTAATTGCTACAGAAAGTGCCCACATTGGAATGCTCTTTGGAACCATTGATAAGAATCCAAGGAAACCAGCTGAACCAAGAGCAGCAGCAGTAACATGCATTAATCCTGCAAAAGCAGCACCAACACCTGCACCAATTAAAGCACAGAAGAATGGGAACTTGTACTTCAAGTTAACACCAAACAAAGCTGGTTCGGTAATACCAAGTAATGCAGAAACACCAGATGAACTGGCTAAACCTTTAACCTTTTCATTCTTAGTTAAGAAGTAAATAGCAAATGTAGCAGCACCTTGAGCAACGTTAGCCATACATGCGGTAACAAAGATAAAGTCACCGGATCCACGACCACGTGCATATTCAGCTAAAAGTTGAGTTTCAACTGCTGGGAAACTTTGGTGAAGACCAGTAGTAACAATAGCTGAGTAAGATAAACCAAAGATACCCATACCAAAGGCACCAGTAGTATTGTAAAGCCAAACAATAGCAGTAGTTATTGCATCTGACACACCTTTAAAGACTGGTCCAATAATTGTAAAAGTTAAGAAACCAGTGATCATAATTGAAAGAAGTGGTGTGAAAGTAAAGTCAACTGCAGATGGTAGCCACTTGTGGAATCTCTTTTCTAAGAAAGCTAAAAGCCAAACTGCTACTAAAACCGGAATAACTTGGTATTGGTAGTTAGTTTGTGAAACGTGTAAACCAAAGATATCCCAATATTTACCAGCTCCACCTAAAGCTGGAGTGGTCATGATCATACCAATAGTTGCACCCAAGAATTGGTTAGCTCCAAAACGTTTAGCAGCAGACATACCAACTAAGATAGGCATGAAAATAAATGGAGCAGCGGACATTACCTGGATAATTTCAGATAATCCTTTAACGCTAGGTGCCATTTGAACAACTGACTTAGCTCCAAATAAACCTGGAGAAGTTAAGAAGTTGTTCAAAGCCATTAATAAACCACCCGCTACTAGGGCTGGAATAATAGGAACAAAGATGTCAGATAAAAGCTTAATAAAGGCCATTACTGGATTGAACTTTTGATCCTTTTGAGCAACCTTCTTTAAATCATCAGTTGAAAGCTCTGATAGACCTGTCATTTTAATTAATTCATCGTAGACGTTATTAACATCCCCAGGTCCAATAATAATTTGAAACTGACCGTTAGTTTTAAAAGTACCCTTGATATCTGGATCGCTATCAAGCATTTTCATATTTACTTTACTATCGTCTTTTAAGACTAAACGTAGACGCGTAGCACAGTGAGCAGCGGCTACTAAGTTGTCGCGACCAACAGCTTCAATAACTGTTTCAGCAACTTTTTTGTGATCCATGTCTGTCTCCTCCTTGAAAATGTGTAAGCGTTTTAAATATTTACATGTACTATGATAGCGTATTCTAAAATTATGTCAAGCGCTTATCATAAAAAATGTTATTATTTTGCCACATTTTAAT
>DBFNNF010000227.1:0-16548 GCA_048407585.1 Lactobacillus johnsonii
AATATAAATATCCTTTATGGTATTCAAATAACATTGATATTACTGATACTACTTTTGAAACAATGTCTCGAAGTGGGATTTGGTACACCAATAATATTTCTATTAAAAATTCTAATTTGCAAGCTCCAAAGCTATTTAGAAGATGCAAAAATATTACATTAGACCATGTTTTCTTTTCCAATGCAGAAGAGACAATGTGGACCTGTGAAGATATTACAATTAAAAATACAGAAATTAACGGGGATTATTTTGGAAAAGATAGCTCTAATATTTACATGGAAAATGTTAGAGTAATTGGAAATTACGTATTTGATGGAGCTAAAAATATTGTATGTAAGAACTGTAGTTTTGTTTCGAAAGATGCTTTTTGGAATTGTGAGAATGTGACTTTAATCAATTGTCAAATAGATGGAGAATATTTGAGCTGGAATAGTAGTCATATTACATTTAAAGATTGTACTATTGAGAGTGATCAGGGACTGTGTTACATGGATTATGTTACTTTAGAAAATTGTATCTTGAATCAAACTCCTTTAGCCTTTGAAAAATGTAGTAATATTAAAGCAACTATAAACAGCAAAATTACTAGTATTAAAAATCCAATTTCAGGAATAATTAAGGCTAAAAAGATAGAAACCGTAATTATTGATCCAACTAAAGTTGATCCTAAAGCTACAGAAATTATTTCTATAGAACCAGTTGATAGAGAAGTATCCGTTTCCGATAAAAATCAAGAAGGTGAATAAATTTGAAATATGATTTTAAGACAGTAGTAAATCGAAGACATACGGATTCCGTAAAATGGAATGTGCAAGATAATGAACTTCCGATGTCCATTGCAGACATGGATTTTAAAACAGCTCCTGAAATTATTTTGGCAATGCAAGAAAAGCTTAAGCTTGGGGCCTTTGGCTATGAAGAAGCCGGAGAGGACTATTTTAATGCTGTAAGCAGTTGGTATCAATTAGAGCATGGAGCCAATGCGGATCCAACATGGATGATCTTTGTTACTGGAGTAGTACCAGCAATTTCATCAATTATCAGACGCATATCCCATATTGGTGATAATGTATTGGTGCAAGAGCCAGTTTATAATATTTTTTATAATTCTATTGAGAATAATGGTCGTCATGTATTATCAAGTGATTTGAGCTATCATGATGGAAAATATGAGATCGATTGGCAAGATTTAGAAAATAAATTAGCTGATCCATTGACCACATTGATGCTCTTTTGTAATCCTCATAATCCTACGGGAATAGTGTGGTCACGTAGTGAAGTAGAAAGAATAGCAGCTTTATGTCAAAAATATCATGTGGTTTTGTTATCGGACGAAATCCATGGTGACATAGTTAGAAATAATGTAAAATATACACCCGCATTTTCTGTTAACAAAGAATTGAGAAATAATGTAATCAGCCTAGTATCACCAAGTAAAACTTTTAATGTTGCTGCTCTTCATGCTGCTACGGTAATCATTCCTGATGAAAATTTACGCAATATTGTTAACCGAGGCCTTAATAGCGATGAATTAGCTGAACCAAATCTAATGGCCATTCCGGCAACAATTGCTGCTTATACGGAAGGATTTAACTGGCTACATGCTTTGCTGGAGGTAATTAATGATAATTTTATCTATGCTGAACGTGAAATAAATAAAAACTTAAACAATGTGAAGATTGTTTCTGGATCTGCAACTTACTTAATGTGGTTAGATGTAAGCGAAATTTCGAAAGATAGTAAAAAATTAGCTGAGTATATTCGAAAAGAAACTGGCTTAATTGTTTCGCCTGGCAGTATTTATCGAGGTAACGGTAGTCAATTTTTACGTCTTAATTTAGCCTCACCAAAGTCGATGGTCGAGGATGGAATTGAACGATTGATTACTGGAATTAAAAATTTTTCTAAAAAATAGTTGAAAGTGGTTTCAAAATCATCTCAAAAAGATATATACTTTTATTGAGGTGATTTTTTTATGGAACCATTATTTTTAACACCATACTTTAGACCAAAAATTTGGGGTGGTCGAAAATTAAATACTGTTTTAGGATATGATATTCCTGATGGAAAGGTTGGGGAAGCCTGGGTAATTTCAGGATACAAAGACGATGCTTCAATTGTTAATGCCGGTCCACTAAAGGGAAAGACATTGCGAGAAGTATATTTAGAGCATCCTGAGTTATTTGGTAATCCAAAAGCAAAGGAATTTCCTTTGTTAGTTAAATTCTTAGATGCAAATGATAATTTATCAGTTCAAGTGCATCCAGATGATGAATATGCCAGAATTCATGAAAATGATTCCGGGAAAACAGAAAGCTGGTACGTGCTTCATGCTGAACCGGGTGCTAAACTTATCTATGGGCACAACGCTAAGAGCAAGGAAGAGCTAGAAGATTGGATTAAAAATGGAAAGTGGTCGAAGCTTTTACGCTATGTACCTGTAAAAGAAGGAGACTTTTTATATGTTCCTTCTGGTACTGTACATGCTCTAACAAAGGGTATTATGGTTATTGAAACCCAACAATCAAGTGATGTAACGTATAGATTATATGATTGGGATCGCGTAGATAAGAAGACGGGAAAGAAGAGAGAGTTGCATATTAAGCAATCTCTTGATACTATTCAAGTACCACATAAAGATCCGAAACTGAAAATTACATCAGAAACAGTAGGAGATGCTAAGATTACTACGTTAGCACAACCACCGATGTCACCACATTTTTATTTATGGCAGATTGATGTTGATGGAGATTTTGCTTGGAGTTTAAATGATCATCCTTATCTTCTAGTATCTGTAATTAAAGGCAGCGGTAAGTTTATTGCTGATGGTAAAGAGTATGATATTAAATTAGGAAGCAACTTTATTATTCCTAACGAAATGAAGAACTTTAGTTTTAGCGGTAAGTTACGTTTAGTAATTTCAGCTCCGGGTAAAGAATAAATTTAAGTGAATGGAGTTGGTCAAATGATTTATATTGGTTGCGGGGTAATAATGTTTGTAATCGGGGTCATTTGGCTGATTGCTCCTTCGCCCAACCCTAATAGAATTTATGGATATATGTCCTATTTAGCTTCAGTTAATGAAGCGAGCTACCAGTATGCGCAAAAAGTGGCTCGTAATTATTTTATGTTATTTGGTTTGATCCAAACTCTTTTAGGATTAGGAATTCATTTTTTGCATTGGGATCGCTACTTTTTAATTTGGTTGCTTACTTTTTATTTGTTTATCTTGGCTCCGATAATCTTAACTGAAAAGAAATTGCAGGCTTTTTTGCGTGCTCGGCATGAGTTGCCACATGATTATATTGAACCGGATAAGATTAAACATACTAGAGTAAAAGGATTTAAGGACAAATAATGCTAAAGATATTAATGGTTGAAGATGACAATTCTGTTGCGGAAATGATGAAAATGTTCTTTAGTAAAGAGCAGTGGGACGTAGATATAGCTAAAGATGGAGTAGAAGCTGTTGAAATGTTTAAGGCAAATCCAAGCTCTTATGATATCGTTACACTAGATCTTAATTTACCTAAAAAGGATGGTATGGAAGTAGCTAAAGAAATTAGAGCTATTTCTATCTCAATACCGATAATTATGTTAACGGCTAGAGATTCAGAAACTGATCAGATTTTAGGACTGGGCATTGGTGCAGATGAATATGTTACTAAGCCCTTTAGTCCTTTAGCCTTAATCGCTCGAATTAAGGCACTATATCGGAGAAGTCATCTAGAAAAGGATATGCATGCTTCTAACGGAATAAAATATGATGTAGTAACTAAGCATTTAAAAATTTCAAAGGACCGTCGAGAAGTACGATTTGATGATAAAGTTGTTGAAGGTTTGACGCCTAAGGAATTTGATTTGCTTTATACTATGGCTCAAAAGCCAAAGCAGGTTTTTTCAAGAGACAAACTTCTAGAACTTGTGTGGGGATATGAGTTTTTCGGTGAGGAAAGAACTGTTGATGCTCATATTAAAAAATTACGTCAAAAGTTAGAAAAAGCTGGTCCACAAGTAGTTCAAACCGTTTGGGGTGTGGGCTACAAGTTTGATGATTCTGAGGTATAGAAGTTGAAGTTATTCTATCAAGAAATTTTAGGCTTTTTGCTAGTAATAATTACTAGTATTGTAATTATTGGTTCATCAACTATTCATTTTGCGACTATTCAAGCTTATTCTCAAAGTTACACTCGCTTAGAAGGATATGGAACTTCGATTGGAAAACTAGCTTTAGCGAAAGATAATCCTAAACATGAATTAGATGCTAAGTTCTTAAAAAATTTACAGGTAGTAATGAAAGGCGAAGATGTAAATCTTCGCATTTTTAATAATAAAAATAGACAAGTTTATCCAGAAACTACAATGAACTGGGCTTTACCGCAAAAGTTATTTAAGCAATTAAAGAATGGTAAGACGATTCGCATTAGAAATGATCATGAGGATGGACGAGTAAGTTCTTTTTCAAATAAAGATGCATATACTAGTGTAATTGTTCCCTGGCGTAGTAAAGGAAAACTGGTGGGAGTAATCTGGATTGGTTCACGTGTGCAAAATGTGGAACAAATGATTGTACGAGAAAAGCATAATCTGTTAACAGCTTTACTTAGTTCTTTAGTTATTGGTGGGTTGATCAGTTTTATCTTGTCGTACTATATTTCAAGAAAGATTAAGCTTTTATCTAATGCTACTAAGAAAGTCGCACAAGGGGACTTTAATGTCCATCTAAAACACAAGGATACTGATGAGATTGATGATTTAGCACGTAATTTTAATATTATGGTTAATGCTTTAAAAGAATCAAACGATGAAATTAAGGCACAAGAAAAGCGACGAGAGCAATTTATGGCTGATGCCGCTCATGAAATGCGCACTCCGCTTACTACAATTAACGGTTTGTTAGAAGGGTTTGAATATGATGCTATTCCTGAAGAAGCCAAACCTAAGTCTATTGCTTTAATGCACAGTGAAACAAAACGGTTAATTAGATTAGTAAACGAAAACTTAGATTACGAAAAGATCAGGAATAATAAAATTAGTCTGATTCAATCGAAATTCAATGCTACTGAGGTTCTGGCTAATTTATTAACACAGATGAAGCAAAAAGCTGCTCAAAAGAATGATGAACTGATCTTAGATTGTCCGCAGCAAGTTGAAGTTTATGCAGATAAAGACCGTTTCACTCAGATAATGGTTAATCTAGTTCAAAATGCATTACAATTTACTGAAAATGGAAAAATTACAATTTCTGCTAAAAGGATTGAGCATGGCGCCCAATTTAAAATAGCCGATACAGGAATTGGAATGAATAAGAAGCAGATGAAATACATTTTTGAAAGATTCTATAAGGCGGATCCATCGAGAGCAAAAATTGGCTCGGGAGAATCTGGCTTAGGGCTGTCAATTGTTCTTTCTCTTATTAAACAGCATGGCGGTAAGATTAACGTCGATTCAGAACCTGGAAAGGGTGCAACGTTTACCGTAACCTTATATGATAAGGGGTATAAGGAATTTATTAAAGACTAACAAAAAGGGTAGTACTTAAAAATATAAGTACTACCCTTTTTCTATTTATCGAGATTATCTTTTCCTGGAGAACTGTTTTGATTATTTTTATTTTTTTCACTTGTAGCTGATTGAATATTCTCAGGAATATTATTGATTTCATCCTTATCAATTTCTGAAGCATCAGTTGTATAAAGATCAGTAGTCGTTCCCTTATGCTGAGAATAAAGAGAAGTAGATTTGTTACCTAGTTCTTTTCTTAATTTGAGCATTTTTTGGTAATTAATTTTATAGTCAAATTCATTTGGATTAGTTGGAATAAAGCCAGCTGGAGTGTAGAACCGTAGAAGATTATGATTATTTAATAGGTCTGAATAGTGGAGGGAATTTCGTCCATACTCAACTAATTTACTAATTTCAGCCTTTTGCTTTTTATTAAATTTAGTGATCTTTTCTCCAGTTTGATGATTATAAATTGTACCTTTAATGCCCTTACCACCAATAATTATATATTTAGGAGTAATAATTGTACCGTTTCTAAATACAACTACTTGTCGATATTGTTTAGAGAACAAATCCTGACCAAATTGAATATAATTTTTATTTGAAATTCCTAAAAGATGAAGTAGCGTTGGGAGAACATCAATTTCACCGCTGAGCTTGTTATCAATTGTCCCCTTAATACCATTCATATGGATCATGAAAGGAACTTTTTGAAGTTCTGTTGTGTCATAAGATGTCCATTTACTAAAATCTTTACCTAATACTGGTGCAAGAGCAGATAATTCATCATCTGAGCTACCAACACCATAATGGTCACCATAAAGGATGACCATTGTGTTTTTATCAAGGCCGCTCTTTTTTAGATAATCAAAGAATTCTTTAACTGATTGGTCAAGATAGTGAGCTGTTTCAAAGTAATTGTTAATTGTTGTATTTGAAGTATTTGTGGTAGTAAAGTTATCATCTTTATCCTCTTGATCAAGTTGAAATGGAATATGGTTAGTAACAGTCAAGTACTTAACATAGAATGGTTGCTGCATCTGCTCTAGGTACTTAATACTTTCACCAAATAATAGTTTATCTTTTAGGCCATATCCGATTTTGTCGTTCTTTTTTTGAGAGAAATAATTTGCATCGAAGAAATAGTTATATCCTAAATTTTTATATACTTCATTTCGATTCCAAAAAGTTCCTGTGTTACCGTGGAAAACAGCAGAAGTATAGCCAGTTTGACGAAGAATTTGAGGTGCACCTTGGAAAGTATTTTCAGATCCTAATGATGAAAATAGGGAACCATCAGAAATACCATATGTTCCAGTTTCAAGCATATTTTCTGCATCACTGGTTCGTCCCAAACCTACTTGATGATAAAAGTTGCTAAAGCTAACGGTGTCTTTATTATGATAGAGGGAGTTAAGAAATGGAGTAACTTCTTGTCCATTAACTTTTAATCCAATTAGAAATTGTTGAAAACTTTCTAGGTGTAAGACAATGACATTTTTTCCTTTGGCTTTACCAAAATATTCTGGATTTGCTTTTGCATAATGCTTTTTAGTAAAGTCGAGTACTTGATTAATATCTTCTGCATTAGCATTTTTCTTAACTTGGTTTGATTGTGCACTTTTTAAGAGATCATATACTGAATAAGTATCAAGTCCTAAATATTTAACCACGTAAGAGCGGTCGAATGTATTTCTCAATAATCGTGGACGTGAGGTTTCAGCTAAAAACATATTTAAAGTTAACATGAAAACGCCAAATGATGAGACAGCAAATGGACGTTTAAATCCATACTTACGTGGATCAATTTTAATAACTTTAATAATCAATAATATAATGATTATTATGAGATCTAACCAAAGAAAAATATCGCTGGGATGCAGTAAAGCAACCGTACTCTTTCCTAGTCCTTGTGATACTTTTCCGGTGTTTTGAATAGTTTTACTAGTTAAAAAGTCTGAAAACTGACGATAATAAATGACATTTGCAAAAAGCAAAATCGTATTTATTGTGTCTAAAACTAGCATTGCAATATAAGAGACTAATGGCTTAGAGAAATAGAGTCCTAAACTAAGGATAATAATGCATGTGCCTAAAGGTGTTAACCAGACGATGAAGTGCTGGTATGGGTCACTTAAGCCAAGCTTAAAATCAAAGTAAGCCGCATACATATATTTTGCCCAAAAACAAAGTGTTAGGATTGTTAAGAAACCAATTCTAGTTTGCCAGAAATTACGTTTTGTTTTATTCACGCTTCACTACTCCTTTTAATAAGGAATATTTTACTGGTAATTTCAAAAAACGACAAACTTTTGTGAAAGGTTTGCGATTTTTTAATATTTTGAAAATAATCATCTTTCATGGAGATCTTTACGTTATAATTAAGCCAAAATTACGGAGTCGGTTAGGTTATGCTTTTTTTACAACCCTTATATGAATATATTTTTCACCATTATGCAGCGCATATTAATCACTTTGCCTTAATTAAGTTGATTTTGTATAGCTTAGATAAGACACTTTTTTACTTTATTATTTTTGTAATTATTCGTTTATGTTGGCTGTTATTGGTGAGACATAGAAGAACCTTAAAGTCAGAAGCGTGTGTATGGATTTTTAGTTTTTATATCATTTTGCTCTTAATGCTGACAGTATTTAGAGATACATATTTTCCATGGCAGTTGACATTTAATTTCCACCGTAGTCTAAGCGATATAAACTTAGTATTTATGAAAGAAACACTGAAATTGACTCATGGTCAGAGTTTACTTGACTTTTTTTATAATTCGCTTGGAAATGTTTTATGGTTTATCCCGTTTGGCTTATTATTTCCTACAGTTATTCAGAAAAAAAGCATGGTAGGAACAATTTTGGCTGGGGGATGTTTGTCAGTAATTATTGAATCTTTGCAGTTTGTTTTAGAAACTGGTGTAAGCGATATAGATGACGTATTTTTTAATGTTTGCGGCACTATAATTGGATTTATATTATATCGAATTATTTATAGATTCTTATAAGAAAAAACTCTAGTTTTATGAAGAAGTAACTGCTAAAATAAGGTTTGTATGTGAAAAAGTTACAAAAAAAAGGAAGTTTAAATAATGAGTAAAGTTGTTCACTTTGATGCAAGTAAATTAACTCCTTTTGTTCATGAAAATGAATTAAAGGAAATGCAAGCAATGGTAACTGCTGCAGATCAAGAATTACGCGAAGGTACTGGCGCAGGTAGTGACTTCCGTGGTTGGATTGATTTGCCAATTAATTATGATAAAGACGAATTTGATCGTATTAAAAAAGCAGCTAAAAAGATCCAAAATGATTCAGAAGTTTTAGTTGGTATTGGTATTGGTGGTTCATACCTTGGTGCCCAAGCTTCAATTGAGTTCTTAAATAGCTCTTTCTACGGTAGAGAAAAAGAAAAGTACCCAACTGTAGTATTTTGTGGTAACTCTCTTTCAGGTTCATACCTTTACGATTTGCTTGAATGGTTAGGAGATAAGGACTTTTCAATTAATATTATTTCTAAGTCTGGTACTACTACTGAACCTTCAATTGCTTTCCGTGTATTGAAGGATAAGTTAATCAAGAAATACGGTAAAGAAGAAGCTGCTAAGAGAATTTACGCAACTACTGACCGTGCTAAGGGTGCTTTGAAGACTGAAGCAGATGCAGAAGGTTACGAAGAATTCGTAGTCCCAGATGATATTGGTGGTCGTTTCTCAGTATTGTCAGCTGTTGGTTTGCTTCCAATTGCCGTAGCTGGTGATGACATCGATGCTATGATGAAGGGTGCTGCAGATGCACGTGCTGCTTACACTGATCCAGATGTTTTAAAGGATAGTCCTTACCAATATGCAGCAATGCGTAACATCCTTTACCGTAAAGGTTACACTACTGAATTACTCGAAAACTATGAACCATCATTAAGAATGTTTGGTGAATGGTGGAAACAATTAATGGGTGAATCAGAAGGTAAAGATCAAAAAGGTATTTACCCATCTAGTGCTAACTTCACTACTGATCTTCACTCACTTGGTCAATACATCCAAGAAGGTCGTCGTAACTTAATGGAAACAGTTATTCGTGTTGAACACCCAACACATGATGTAACTATTCCTGACGATAAGGAAAACCTAGATCAATTAAACTTCTTATCAGGTAAAACTATGAATTACGTAAATGATCGTGCTTACGAAGGTGTAGTTCTAGCTCATACTGATGGTGGTGTACCAGTTATGACTGTTGATATTGAAAATCAAACAGCTCATACTTTAGGTTACTTAATCTACTGGTTTGAATTAGCTGTAGGTATCTCAGGCTACTTAAATGGTATTAACCCATTTAACCAACCAGGTGTTGAAAGTTACAAGAGAAACATGTTTGGTCTTTTAAACAAACCTGGTTATGAAGACTTACATGACGATTTAACTAAACGCTTAAAATAAATCTACTTAGCATATTTTGATAGTATGCAGATCGAATATAACTAGATAATAGTTAAAGAAAGGGTAGAGGCTAATTGCCTCCACTCTTTTTTATTGGAGAAAAAATGAAAAAACAGACAGAAAATACATTGGCTGTCCTAGCAACAGCGTTCATGTCCTTTGTTGGAATTTTAACTGAAACAAGTTTAAATGTAACTTTTCCTGCAATGATGAAACAATTTAACGTATCTTTAGATACAATTCAGTGGACGACAACTGGGTATTTATTAATGATTGCAATAATTATGATTAGTTCTTCTTATCAAAATGAGCGTTTTACGGCTAAGCAATTGTTTGTAACAGCTGCCATTGCATTTATGGTTGGAAGTATTATTTCAGCATTTGCATTGAACTTTTATATTTTATTATTAGGGCGTTTAATTTCAGCTCTAGGTGTGGGGCTTTGTACACCAATGATGTTTAATTTGATTGTAGAAGTAATGCCAAGAGATGAATGGGGACTGTATATGGGAATTGCTGGTTTAGTGGTAGCAATGGCTCCAACTCTTGGTCCAGCTTTTGGGGGAAGCATTTCTTATTACCTTAATTGGCGTTGGATTTTTATAATTGCTACAATTTTTGCACTATTAGTTTTTATTGCTGGAATTTTTGTAATTGGAAGTTACCATCCAGTCAAAAAGAAATCGTTTAATTGGTTTGCTTACGCAACTTTAAGTGCGGGGATGGTAAGTTTAGTAATTGGCGTAAATCAATTGAGTAAGGGGCTGAAAAATTGGCGTCTATGGGTTTTATTAGTATTCGCCGCAATTTTATTCATGCTATTTGTCAGAATTTCTAAACGTTCTACTAGTAAGCTACTTGACTTATCAGTTTTTGAAGATAAGGCATTTATTTTTGGAGCATGTGCTTATTTTTTACTTCAGTTTATTAATATTGGAGTGAGTTTTGTCTTACCTAACTATATTCAGATCGTTAATAAACAAACATCTTTAATTGGGGGACTGGTTTTACTTCCCGGCAGTATTGTTGCTGGACTCCTGAATCCTTATTTTGGTCGACTATATGACCGCCTAGGAGCAAAAGTGCCATTATATGGTGGTGCGTTTTTAATGGCGCTAGGGAGCCTTTTATTAGCTAATTGGGGCTTAAGCTTAACCACATGGATGATTATTTGTTTTTATGGAATTTTGATGTTAGGACATCGTATGTCCTTTAGCAATACGATGGCGCAAAGTTTAAAAATAGTCGATAAAAATTTGAAGGCAGATGCAACAGATGTTTGTCAAACAGCCCAACAATTAGCTGGTTCAATGGGGACTGCAATTTTGGCTGCAATTATAGCAGTGTTTCAAAATAAGCAAACAGAGAGTTATGCTACTTTAACTGCTCAAGGAAGTCGAATCGCATTCTATTTTACTTTTGGTCTTGGAATTTTGATTTTAGTGTGTGATTGGTTTATGTTTAAACTAGATAAAGAAAAACCTACAAGAGAAGAAAGTGTAACTAAAGATGAATAATAATTTTTTAGCTATGGAAAAGACCATACACGATTTTGCTCAAGAGCTTTATTTTAGAAATGAAGCTGCAACGGATTTAGTGGAAAAGGATGAACAAAAAGATTTATTACATTTTGATAGAAGCGGTGTTGAAGAATTACAAGAAATTGCTGGTATTTTGAAAGATTTTTGTCAGCCACAAGTTCGAGCTATTTTAGAAGTTAGTGAAGATGCAAATAAAACCGACTTAGATCAGAAGTTATTGCAAAATCAATCCCATCAGTTACTTCAAAATTATGCTAACTTAGAAAAGTTAGTTGCTTATGCGGAGAAACAAGCAGAACAAAAAAATAAGAAATTAAGTAAGCAATGGGTAGAATTAAAAGAAAATCTAGCTAAAATGAATATTAATCAAATAGAAGATATTGAGAAAACTACAAAAAGTATGTCATAAAGAGTGAAAATAAGTGATATAATTGAAAAGCTGCATCATGGTGAGTAAGACGTGATGCAGCTTTTTTTCACTTTAAATTACTTTTCAAAGAAAAATGACAATGTAACTTGACAGATTTACAATATTCAATTATATTTACATATGTTGAATTTGCCCGTTGGTCAAATGGTTAAGACGCCACCCTCTCAAGGTGGAGTTACGAGTTCAATTCTCGTACGGGTGATATACTGAGATATAGCCAAATTGGTAAGGCACAGGATTCTGGTTCCTGGATGTTTCGGTTCGAGCCCGAATATCTCAATACGTTACCGTCAGATCACTGATCTGACGGTTTTATTTTATAATCCAGGTGGTAAGGATGATAGAATTTTTCAAGACTCAACATTTAGTTGAAAGGATGGTTAGTGAGCGAATTGTTCCGGGAGTAAATTATGCCTTTATTAAAAAAAAGCAAGTATTTACTTCAACAGTTGGCTTTGCTAGTTTAATACCTAAAGTTGAGCAACTTAGTCCTTTTGCTCTCTATGACTTAGCTAGTTTAACTAAGGTATTAGGAACAACTAATGTTTTTTTGAAACTGAAAGAAGAAGGAAAACTTAATTTTACAGAACCTCTTAAAGATTTTATTCCTGAATTTAAAGATGAACGTATTCGCCTTAGTGATTTGTTAACTCATACTAGTGGAATTCGGGGCTGGATTCCTAATCGTGATGAATTAGCTGCACCTGATTTATTAAAGGCAATCATTGGTTTACCTGTTACTGATGAATTTAAAACAAAAATGCGATATGCCGATACTAATTTTATTTTATTGGGATTAGTTCTTGAGAAAATCTATGGGCTACCTGTGCAAGATATCATTATGCAGGAAATTATTTTACCTGCTAAATTGAAAGAGACAACTTTTCATCCAAAGGCAAGTGAGTGTGTTCCTACAGCTTTAACTGAAAATGGAAAAATGTTACGAGGAATTGTGCATGATCCTAAAGCTCGCGTACTAGGAAAGAATTGTGGCTCTGCAGGCTTGTTTGCAAATCTGGAGGATTTAATAAAGATAACCCAAGCTTATCTAGGACTGCGTGATGATGTCTTACCTCTAGAGCAGGCTACACTAGCTAATTTGTTTCAAATTGAAACACCTAAGAAAGTACATCCTCGTTCTTGGGGATGGGATTTACGTTTTGATCCTGTTGATCAACATCCATTGATTTATCATACTGGTTTTACTGGAACATTTATGCTACTGGATCGACTCAATCAAACAGCAATGATTGTTTTAACGAATCGAATCCATCCTAGCGGGCACAATCATATTTTTCTTGCAATGAGAGAGAAAATTGTTGATACATTTTTGAAGGAAAATGTCTATAAAAATTAAAAAGGGATAATGTCAATTGACATTATCCCTTTTTACATACCTGCTTTAATAATTTTCTTCTCACCCATTGTTTTACGAAGTGAAAGCATAGCAGTATAAGTGGCTAAAATATAAACTTTTTTGGTTGGTAATTTTGAAATTTCATCTAATAAAGCTTCATTATTAGTGGCAGTTGTCATTAGACCCGGATCAAAGCCGGAAACTTCTAGCCTAAATCCCATATCATGCCAACGTTTTCCACCAACTATTACTTTTTTAATTTGGTCTTTGTTTAATCCTTCGTAATCTGCATCCCAGATCCAGGATGTATCGATTCCGTCTGCGTGATTTGCATTTAAAAGAGTAACTAAAGAGTAGTTATCTTTTTCAGTATTTAACATATGGAGAACTTCATCAAGCCCAACTGGATTTTTAACTAAGATGAGATCTATTTCTTTATCTGCATAATTAATCAATTCTTGGCGACCAAAAATTCGTTTGTTTTCAGCAAAACTTTGGGCTACTTCTTCTTCACTTAAACCAAATTCACGCGCTACAGAATAAGCAGCTAGAGCATTATAGATGTTATAGGTACCACCGATACCAATGCTGTACTCTTTTTCACCCATTTTGAATTTTAAGCTATTTGGAGTTTGATCAATAATTTGATTTACACTATAGGTCAATTCTGGACGATGGTAGCCACAATTAGGGCAGAAATAGTCTCCTAAGTTTGCATAAATACGTTCATGATAATGCAAGATGTGATCGCACTTAGGACACAAAACGCCATCAGTATTTACGGGAGCCTTGAAGTCATTTTTAGGCTTGTCTTCTGGAAGTTTGAAGCCATAGAATACTTTTTTATTAGGTAATTCCACGGATGAAAAAATACTTGCATCCCCGTTAGCGATAATAGTTGCATCGGGAGCTAGTTTAATTCCGTCGACAATCTTTTGGTAGGTAGTATAAATTTCACCATATCTATCCATCTGATCACGGAAAATATTAGTTAAAACAAATACGCTTGGATGAAGTAATTTGGTTACCATTTTTACATTTGCTTCATCTACTTCTAGGACAGCAATCTTCTTTTTTGCTCTTTTATTCTTGTGAGCTAAAAATGCTGTAACAATTCCTTGTTGCATATTTGAGCCTGATGGATTAGTTAAAATATCACCATATTTCTTCTTTAATGCTTCCACGATTAAAGCAGTTGTCATTGTTTTACCATTAGTTCCAGTAACAATGATTGTCTCATAGCCTTTTGCTAATGAATTTAATACTTCAGGATCAATTTTCATGGCAAATTTCCCAGGAAAACTCGTCCCGCCCTTTAATACGTTATGAAGAAACCAGTAAGATGATTTACCAGCTACCTTAGCGATGCCTGATTTTAAATTCATATTATTATCCCTCACTTTAAAACTAAATTTTACTATAGCATATAGATAAAATGAAGACGACCTTTTTTATTTTTACCTGCACGATTTTTAAATTTACTTTATACTAATTAAGATAATACTAGTGAAGTTACATAAACTTAACAATGGAGGAATTTTGCAGTGGCCCAGTTGTTTTTTCGCTATGGTGCAATGAGTAGTGGTAAGTCGATTGAAATACTGAAGGTTGCCCATAATTATGAGGCACAAGGACGAAAAATTGCTTTAATGACGAGTAATGTAGATGATAGAAGTGGAGTAGGAACCGTAGCTTCTAGAATCGGTTTACATCGTAAAGCTGTGCCTATAAGTGAAGATTTAGATTTATTTAATTATGTTTCAGAATTAAATAAAAGTGATGTGGAGTCTGGCAATGGTACAGTGGCTTGTGTTTTAATTGACGAGGCACAGTTTTTAAAAAGACACCACGTATTAGAATGTGCCAAAATTGTTGATGAATTAAAAATACCTGTAATGGCATTTGGTCTGAAAAATGATTTTCAAAATCATTTGTTTGAAGGTAGCGAAAATTTGTTGATTTTTGCTGATAAAGTAGAAGAAATGAAGACAATTTGTCACTATTGCGGTCATAAGGCTACAATGAATTTACGAATTAATTCTGGAAAACCTGTTTATGAGGGTGAACAAGTTCAAATTGGCGGAGATGAATCTTACTATCCCGTTTGTCGTTTTCACTATTTTCATCCCAATAAGCAAAGATAAAAGATAAGAGAATTAAGAAAGGATAATAATTATGGATAAAGTGATGGCCCAATTGGAAGGATTAGTTGCCCATTATGAAGAACTTCAAGAAATGATGGCTGATCCCGAAGTTATTAACGATACTAAGCGGTATATGGAAATCTCTAAAGAAGAAGCCGATATGCGTGAAGTAGTACAAAAATATCGTAAATATAAGTCAGATATTAAAGAAATTGATGATAATAAAGAAATTATTTCTAGTGAATCTGATAATGACTTAGTTGAGATGGCTAAGGAAGAAAATTCTGAATTAGAAAAAGAAGTTGCTGAATTAGAAGATGAGATCAAGATCTTAATGCTTCCTAAAGATCCTAACGATGATAAAGATATTATTATGGAAATTAGAGGAGCTGCCGGTGGGGATGAAGCATCATTATTTGCAGGCGATCTTCTTAGAATGTACGAAAAATATGCGGAAACTCAAGGCTGGAAAGTATCTTTAATTGATTCTGAACCCACTGAAGTAGGGGGTTATAAGCGCGTTGCCGTTATGATCACAGGTGATAAAGTTTACTCAAAATTAAAGTATGAAAATGGAGCTCACCGTGTGCAACGTGTTCCAGTAACTGAATCTCAAGGTCGTGTTCACACTTCTACTGCGACTGTAGCGGTTATGCCCGAATATGAACAAGTAGATATCGACTTAGATCCAAAAGATATTCGTGTAGATGTTTATCGTTCATCCGGTGCTGGTGGTCAGCACATTAACAAAACTTCTAGTGCCGTACGTATGACTCACCTTCCTACTGGTATTGTAGTTGCGATGCAGGACCAACGTAGTCAGCAACAAAACCGTGAAAAGGCTATGCAAATTCTGAAATCGCGTGTTTATGACTACTATGAAAGTCAAAATCGTGATCAATATGATGCTAAAAGAAAAGAATCTGTTGGTACTGGAGATCGGTCTGAAAGAATTAGAACCTATAACTATCCTCAAAACCGTGTAACTGATCACAGAATTGGTCTAACTTTAAACAAGCTTGATCGAATAATGAACGGCGAGTTGGATGAAATCATTAATGCACTCGTTCTTTACTACCAAACTCAGCAATTAGAAAAGATGGCTGAAGAAAATGCCTAAAAGTCTAAA
>DBFNNF010000228.1:0-10947 GCA_048407585.1 Lactobacillus johnsonii
TAGAAGACTCTACCTTTAGGCAGAGTCTTTTTACTATCGTGCAAAAATGTTCATTAATTGCTAGACTGAATGTAAGAATATAGAAGAAAAGGGTGAGAAAGTTGCATAGTAAGGGAAATATTCAACCGGATGATGAGATAAAGTTACATTGGCTTCTTTTAGGTGAGTTATTTACCTGGATTGGAGCCAGTTTTATTTGGCCATTAACTTCAGTTTATTTGAATAAAAGACTCCATGTTTCTTTGGCTATGATTGGAATAGTACTTTTGTTTAATTGTTTAGCTAATATGCTTGGTTCATTTATTGCTGGGTGGGCATATGATCATTTCAATCCATACTATTTAATTATTGCCGGCGCTGGCTTAGATGCCTTAGTACTATTTGGGATGGCTGCTAATCATACTTGGCCAATTTATTGGGTTTGGATGACTGTGACTGGTCTTCTGGGCGGCTGGAACGGTGCGCTAATTAATTCAATTGCGACTAGCACCAAGTCTAAGCCCGGTCGATATGTCTTTAATACAATTTATTTTGCACAAAATCTTGGTGTGGTATTAGGGACATTAATTGTAGGTTATATCTATGATTATTCAGTTACAATTTTATTTGTAATTGCGGCTAGTCTTTTTGTGATTGTAAGTATAAACGCAATCATTAATTATCGACCGATTATTAAATTTCATTTAGAAAGAAAAGCTCAGCAAAATAAAGATAGTAAAAATAAGGCAACTCCGATGCCTGCTGCTAATCTAAAGCTGACTATTGGCTTTTTCACTACCTTAGCTGTAATTTGGTTGATGTATATGAACTGGGAATCTAACCTTTCAGTTTATATGGTTTCTTTGGGAATTCCTTTTCATTTATATAGTTTATTGTGGACGATTAATGCCAGCATTATTGTAATTGTTCAAGCATTTTTAAGTCGTTTTCCTAACACATTTAAGAACTTGTTTCATCAAGTAGTATTTGGGGTTACAATGTTTGCTATTTCTTTTGTAACCTTAATCTTTGCAAAAGACTATGCTCACTTTGTATTTTCAATGGTTACTTTAACTCTCGGTGAATCAACAGCAATGCCAGCGATGCCTGCCTATGTAAATGACTTGTCGCCTGTCGATAGTAAAGGTAAATATCAAGGCTTAACAATTTCAACGTCGGCTGTTGGGAGAGCATTTGGACCGTTATTTGGAGGATTAGTTATTGATAAGTTTGGCTATATCAATTTCTTTATTGTTGCTGCAGTTGGGATTTTTATGATGCTAGCCATTATTGTTCCCCTTCATACGAGATTAAAAGGAAAATTGAAAATATTTAGGTAAACTTTTACATGATTTTTCTTATTAAGTGAAAAGGTTTACAGAATGAAAGCGATCTCTTCTTTTTATGAAAGCGCCATCTTATAATATAAATGTGCGGTAAATGAAAAGGAGATACACGATGAGAAAGATTTCACCTGAAGTTGCAAAACATATGGATAATTTATCTAATGAGGCTGGAGTAATCAGCGCATTAGCAATTGACCAAAGAGGATCATTAAAACGAATGTTAGCTGAGGCAGCAAATAAGCCTGCTGATGAAACAACAATTGTTGATTTTAAGGAAGCTGTTTCTAGTGAGTTGACTCCATACGCTTCTGCCATTTTGACGGATCCGGAATATGGTCTTCCAGCAACTAAGGTTAGAGATAAGAATTGTGGTTTATTACTATCTTATGAAAAGACTGGTTATGACACTACTGAACCAGGTAGAATGTGTGATTTAATTGCCGATCAATCAGCATTAAGAATTAAAAATGATGGCGCTGATGCAGTTAAGTTCTTACTTTACTACGATCCAGACGAAAGTGATGAAATTAACGATAAGAAGAAGGCTTTTGTTGAAAGAGTAGGAGCCGAGACTAAAGCAAATGGATTACCATTTTTCCTTGAATTATTAACTTATGATGGGAAAATTGATGATGCTAAAGGTGAAGAATACGCAAAGGTAAAACCTGAAAAAGTCTTCAAAACTATGGAAGAATTTTCTAAGCCTCAATATGATGTAACAGTTCTTAAAGTTGAGATGCCATTTAATATCAAGTTTGTCGAAGGTTATAGTGGCGACAACAATGTTGTTTATACTCAAGAAGAAGCAAAGAAGTTATTGAAGAAACAATCAGATTTAACTGATTTACCATATATCTTTTTATCAGCTGGTGTAACTTCAGAAGAGTTCATTGCAGAGATTAAGATGGCTGAAGAAGCTGGTGCTGACTTTAATGGTGTTCTTTGCGGGCGTGCAACGTGGAAGCCAGCAATTAAGCCATTTGCTGCTGAAGGAGAAAAGCAAGGTAGAGAATGGCTTTCAACTGAAGGAAAGAAAAATATCGAGAACTTAAATGATGCACTTAAAGGTGCAAAATCATGGGAAGATAAGTTAGAAATCGAAGAATGATAGCTGAATTATTTAATTGAAAACAAGGTCAGAAGTGGCCTTGTTTTTTTGTATAGATGAACCTAGGTCCAACCTTGAAAAAACATACTTAACGCAATAAAATAAAAAAGGAATTGTTAATTTGGAGGAAAACAATGAAAGAATTAAAATATACAAGTTTGGCTGTTGCAGCATTAACAGCTACTCTTTTAGCAAGTACTAATAATAGTAAAGTTCAAGCTGCTACAACTGATAAAAATAACACTGTCGTTGTAGCAAAATCAGATAAAGAAAAATTACAAGCTGCTGTTAATCAAGCACAAAATTCAGTTAATAATGCTCAAGCAAGCGTAGATAGTAAAAAGAGCGCATTAACTGACGCACAAGCACAGGCAAAAGCACCAACTGATGCCTGTGATGCTCAACAAGCTAAGGTAAATGATAGCCAAAAGAATCTGGCTGATAAGCAAGCTGTTGCAAAACAAGCACAAGATAAGTTAACTAGTGCAAGCGAAGTAGCAAAGCAAGCAACCTCAGAAAATATTCAAAAGACCCAAAAGAATATTGCTGCACAGCAAGATGCAATTAAAGCTGCTAAGCAAAATGTCAGTGATGCAAATGCAGATTTAAGTACTGCACAAAGTCAATTGGCGACTGCTAAGCAAAAACAAGCTGATGCTCAAAATTTAGTTAACAGTAAAGAAGCTGCAAAGAAAACCGCTGATAATAATGTTGCTAGCGCTGAAGCTGCTGTTAAGAATAGTGGACTAGATGAAGCAAAACAAAATGTTCAAAAAGTTCAAAACGCATTAAATGATATTAAGAAGACAAATGCGGATAACGAATCAGTTTTGTCTAAGAATCAAGCTGCTTTAGCTGAAAATAATCAAAAGATAGCAACTGTTAATAATAATCTTGCAGTGGCAAACAAGGCTGTAGTAGATGCTCAAAACAATGTTAATGCTAAACAAAAGGCACTGGCTGATGCTCAACAAGCTTTGAAGGACTTACAAAATCAAGTTGCTCAAGATCAAGCAAGCGGAGCAGCTGGTTTCTTTAAGGCAATTGCTGACAATAAAGATAACTCTGAAAGTTTAAGAGAAGATGCTCAAACTGCATATAATATCATCACTGGTCAACCAAATGCTTACCAGGATATTACTGTAGAATGGGCTAAGGAAGCTGTTAAATTAGGCCAGGAAAATGACTCTACTTCATTAAGTAATGTAGAAAAAGCTCTTGGATACTATCAACACTGGATGACATATCGCGATAAGTATGGCTTAAGTCATCCCTCGATTTCTTTGACGGCTGTGGCTATTGCTATGCTTAGCTCTGATTTTCAACATTACTCTGATGAATTTAATCATCCTATTTTATTAACTAGTAAGTATGGTCCATTTTATAGTGATGAAGAAGATATATCAGCTGGAGAGGTTAACCCAATTGACAATTGGATGAGTGAAAAAGACGATATTGATAAATATATTGAAGGTCATCCAGATGCAGCTGCTTATAGTTTTGAAAGTACCCATCCTCTAACTCAGGATGAGTGGGAAAAAGATGTTGATTTTTGGAACGATAAACCAGTATATATTGGACACTATACATCCATGATTAAGCCAGATGCTAACTACGTTGGATTAGCTGGAAATGAATATGAAATTCAACCATTTATGAATAATGCAGATAGCATGGATGAAATTTTATTTAATCCAATCAATGGTATGGACTTCACCAGTTATCAAAACTTAGTTCACGCATACTTACACGATGTTAAGCAAGAAGATAAGATTAATACCCTTAAAGCTAACGTGGCTACTGCAAATCAAAACCTAGTTGCAGCACAAAATGCAGTTAAATCAGCACAAAATAACGTTCAGAGTCTACAAGCTAACCTAGCAGAATTAAACAATGGTTCTGCTAAGATCGATAAGGCGATTTCTGATACGCAAGCTGCTCTTGCTAAAGGCCAAGAAAATCTTGAGTTTGAACAAAAACAATTAGATCAAGCAAATCAAACCTTAGCAGATGTTCAAGCTAAAGTTGGTACAAAAGCAAAGGCTTTGGAGGATGCTAAAGCTGCCCAAGCTAAGGCAGCAGAAGCTGTAGCTCAAGCACAAAATGTTTTATCTGAAGCTACTGCTACTGTTAAGGCAAGTCAAGCCAAGGTAGATGCGGCACAAAATGATGTTCAAGCTAAAGATAATAGTTTAAAGGGTGTCCAAGCTGCTTTAGATTCATTGAATCAAACTTTGAGTAATTTGGAAAACGCTCAATCAAATCTTTCCGCTGCTCAAACAGCTTTGAATAAGGCAAACGATGACGTAACTGTTGCTAATAGGGCAGTTAAAGCTCAACAATTAATTTTAGATACCTTGAAGGAATCTAAAGCTAAAGCTGACGCCCAAGTTACAAATGCATCAGAAGAACTTAAGAAGGCGGAAGCAGAATTAGCTGCTGAACAAAGTAAACTTGAAGATGCTAAGGCAAGATTAGACGCATTTAATAAGAAAGAAACTGAAAACAGCCATAAAGAAACTTCCAATACTGAAAAGCCTGTAAACCCAACCAACAAACCTGACACTGGTCATGTTGTAAAACCTTCAGATAAAACTGATGAAGATAGCACTGTAAAGCCAACAGAGAAGACGGATTCAAATGGCAAAGCATCAACAACTAATTCATCTGAAACTACTACAACTGATACTAAGGCAAAGGTAAAGGATACTGGTACTGTAAAAGTAGATTCGAACGCTGAAAGTAAATCTAAAGAAAAATCATCTACTGTTAAGATTGTTGAAAATAGTGATAGTTCAGCAGTATCAGTTGTCTTAACCGGTTCAAATACTCCAGTTAAGACCTTTGGAGAAAAGACAGTTAACGGTACTACTTACTACAAAGTTAGTGCAAACCGTTGGGTTAAAGCTGATAAAGCCCATGTAGTTGCTGTAACTGGTAATGTAACTACTAATAAATTGCCACAAACTGGTGCAAAGAATGAGCTAATTGCAGCTATTTCTGGATTAGCAGTCGCAGGAGCTAGCTTAGTTAGCTACCTTGGTATTAACCGTGAGAAAAAGAATGATTAATTTATAAAATCATATACTGATAAAAAAGAGTTGATAGATCAACGTTGAAAAACGAAGATTATCAACTCTTTTTTATTGTCTAGCAAAACCGGTTCTAACTGAATATGCATCTGAAAAAATACGAGTCATGATTTGTAAGGGTAATCTAGAGCGTACCTCATAATCAGGAAAATAATTGGTTTTTGACATGTAGCCCATAAAAGTCAATGTCGAAAGCGAAGCAAGTTGTCCATTAGGATTAGTGGTAAAGGTAATGGTAGGAACATCATGACGTGATAAATTTTGTGCAGCTTCAACTAATTCGGGAGTATTACCATTTAAGCTAATAAAAATAACTAATGCATCATCTTTAATTCTTTTAGAGGCGGTCTTAATAATATTTGGATCCGAATGAAATTCAACATATTTCCCTGTTAGTTGCAATTTAACCATAATTTCTTGTCCAATTGATTCCGATAGACCACGTGCGAAAATATAGACCACCTTTGCTTGTTTAGTCATTGAAATACTATCTTCAATGTTACTGTAGCTAAGATTATGGAGAGTGTTGTTCATTTCAATTTCATTTTTGGTAATCACACTCTTAATTTTATCGTCTGCATCATTTAAGACATCAAAATTACTATTAGAACGGTCCTGCAATTTTAGTGACTCTCGGTAAGACGTATAGCCACTATAACCCATTTTCTGCATAGTCCTGACGATTGTAGCAGTTGAAACATGAGCAAATTGACTTAATTTAACAATCGACATTTTAGCAATTTTTTGTGGATTTTTTTGAACTGTTTCCCACAAATGGAGTTCTGCATTACTAAGATCATTATTTTGCATGTATGTACCCTCTCTGTAAAACTTTACCACTTATTAATTAAAACGCTTTCAATTTAGAAAAACCTTACCTTCTTATCTAAGTATACTAATAATGTAAGCGGTAAGAAAAGGAGAAAAGCTCATGATTTATACAATAACACTTAATCCAGCAATTGATTTGGTAATTATTACTAAAAAATTAGAGCCAAATATTGTTAATAGAACTGAGAACTTTGAGCTTCAACCTAATGGTAAGGGTGTAAATGTATCATTTATTTTGAAAAAAATGGGTATAGAAAATGTGGCGACCGGAATCGGAGGCGGCTTTACACTTGATTACATTACAGCAGGTTTAACAGAAAAAGGCATCAGCAATAATTTTCTTAAGGTTAAGGAACCGACTAGAATTAATGTCTTTACTCGGGTAATAGATCAAAATCGAGAATATAAAGAAGTAAATCCTGGTCCAGAAGTAAGTGAAAAAGTTCAAGAGCAATTTTTAAAGTATTTAAGGACAACACTAAAAGAAAGCGATACTTTAATTATTTCAGGAAGTTTTTCTAGAGGGATTAACCAAGACTACTTAGTTAAAATTGCCAAAGTTATGGCTGATAAAAAAGTAAAACTAGTAATTGACTCTAGTTCTAAGGCAGTTTTAGATACTTTGCCTTATTATCCTTATTTACTAAAACCAAATGATCAAGAATTAGCTAGTTTTTTTGATCTAAATGAAAAATTGGATCAAGAAAAAATTATTAAACTAGCGCGTAAGTTGATTAATGCTGGCTGTAAACATGTTTTAGTCTCTCTAGGAGAGTCTGGTGCGGCTCTAATTGATAAAAATCATGCTTACTTTGGTAATGCTCCTAAAATTTCAGTACTCAACACAGCTGGAGCTGGTGATACCATGCTCGGTACATTTATTGGGAAAAAAGAATTGGGATGTAACACGGTAGAGGCATTGAAATTTGCAATAGCTGCTGGTAGTGATACTGCGAGTCGCATGGGACTAACAGATTTTGAATTAGAAAAATATTTAAATGAAATTCATGTAAGTGAAGTTAAGTGATAGAAGGGATGAAAAAGATGACTCAATATGATTTAGTCGGAGCAACTGGGTGTGCAACTGGTGTAGCACATACTTTTATGGCTGAAGAAGCATTAGAGAAAGCTGCTGAAAAATTAGGGTATTCAATTAAAATTGAAACGCATGGTCAAACTGGTGTTGAGCATGAACTTTCACCAGAAGAAATAAAGAATGCTAAGGGCGTCGTGATTGCTTCAGATGTAGATGTTGATCCAGACCGTTTTGCTGGTAAAAGAGTTGTGATTGTACCCGTTGCCAAAGGAATAAAAGAACCAGAGACATTAATTAAGGAAACACTAAATCCAGATACGCCTATCTATAAACCTGGCCAACCAGCTAAAACTTCTTCCACACCTGGAAATAGTGCTGTAAATTTTAGGGACTAAAATTTACACGTCTTTAATGAATGGTGTTTCCCACATGTTACCCTTTGTTGTAGCAGGTGGTGTACTAATTGCTGTCTCATTTTTCTGGGGAATTTATTCTGCTGATCCTAAGAGCAGTCAGTATAATCAATTTGCTTATATGTTAAATACAATTGGTAGTACGACGATGGGATTAATGGTGCCAGTTTTAGGGGCTTTTATTGCTGAAGCGTTAGCTAAAAGATCAGGCCTAGTAGTTGGTTTTGCAGCTGGGATGATTACCAGTGTTGGTGGTGGAGGCTTCTTAGGAGCTATTATCGGTGGTTACCTAGCAGCAATTGTAGTTCTCTTACTTCAAAGATTGTTAAAACCACTTCCTGATAAAGAATTTAGAGGGCTAAAATCAATTTTTTTGCTTCCAGTTTTAGGCGTATTCATTACTGGTGCAATTATGTTTTGGCTAAATGGACCAATTAAAGCAATTAATACAGGTATGATGTCCTGGTTAAAGGGGTTTGAAAATTCTAGTCCAATTCTTTTAGGAATTATTATTGGTGTAATGTGTGCATCTGACTTTGGCGGACCAATTAATAAGGCTGCTTATGTAACAGGTACAGCATTGCTAGCACAAGGTAATTACTACTTTATGGCCGGTGTATCTGCTGCATGTATTGCACCACCTTTAGCAACTGGTTTTGCAGTTTTATTGAATAAGAAGGCATATTCCAAGAATGAACGTACAGCTGGTTATGTTAATTTTCTACTAGGATCAACCCATATTACGGAGGGTGCTATTCCATTTGCTGCAAAGCATCCTTTATGGAATATTCCCGCATTTATGGTTGGATCAGCAATTGCGGCAGCTTTGACTTATATCTCTAAAATTCAAGTTCCAGCCCCTCATGGTGGATTTATTATTTTGCCATTAGTTAACAAGCCATTTTTATGGGTATTATGGATCGTAATTGGTTCATTCATTTCAGGAATCTTATTAGCTTTGATTGCTGGTAGATTTGCAAAAAGAGAGCCAGAATTTGAAGATGGCCCTGATCTAGATGTATTTGGTGAAGAAGAAAATGTCAAAAAGCCTAAAACTGTAGAAAAAGATAATACGGCTGTAGACTATAATCCAAATGATATTTTGGAAACGCAAAATATTGAAGTAAATGTTGATGTACCAAATAAAGACTCAGCTTTAAAATACTTAGCTAATTTAGCAGTGAAAAATGGTTTGGCTACTAGTAGTCAAGCGGTCTATGACAAGTATTTAGTTCGTGAAAAAGAAAATTCTACTGGAATGACAGATGGCTTTGCTATTCCACATGCACAATCTGCAGCTATCAAACAGTCAGCTATGTTAATTTTAAAACTAAAGAACCCGATTGAGTGGGATTCTTTAGATGGTCAAAAGATTGATACTGTAATTTCTTTCTTGATTCCTGACAAGGATAGCAAGACTCATTTGCAGTATTTATCTAATACAGCTAAGCTCCTTACTCACCAAGATTTTATTGAAAAATTGAAAAAAGCTAAGACTCCTGCAGAGATTAAGGCGCTATTTGTATCGGAATCTTAGACGTTTAACTATTAAGTAAACTAACAGACCAATTAAACATAAACTCGATCCTATTAAAGATAATTTTAAATGAGAATTGGATTTAGGCTTTTTAGTATCTTTTTCTTTGTAATTAACTCGTAACTCTATTATCCAATAATAAGTAAAAAGACTATAATGAGATGTGAGAAATAAAGCCGAGTTATTAAGAAAAAGGAAGATTAAAAATGGCTAAAAAAATCACACCGCGAATAGTATTGGCTATTTTGTCAGCAGGGATGCTATCCTTCTTAGGAATTTTAGATGAGACAGCCACAACAGTTACCTTTCCTATCCTAACCAAAGAATTTGCAGTTACAACTGATCAAGTGCAGTGGGTAAATACTCTTGTGTTACTAGTAATTGCAACAATCGTACCAATTAGCTCCCAGATTAGACTAAGGATATTGACTAAGCATATTTTTATTTTAGGTATTTTATTATTTGCTCTAGGATTAGTAATTGATATTATTACGCCGCGCTTTGATGTATTACTGCTAGGACGTACTTTGCAAGGTGCTGGTACTGGAATCGGATTACCCTTAATGTACAACATTATTCTAGCAGAAGTGCCTAAAGAAAAAATGGGCTTGATGATGGGAATCGGAACGATGATTACCGCATGTGCGGTTGCCTTTGGACCGGTTTTTGGCGGAATTATAACGGATATTTTAAATTGGCGTTGGATTTTTATTATTTCTTTAATTTTGATTCCAATTACTTTACTAACGGGAATTTATTCAATTAAGCAAATTAATTCATTGCAAAATGTAAAAATTAAGTATGGGCAATGGCTTTCGCTAGCTCTAGCTTTAGTCTGCCTCATGCTAGGCTTTACTAGGATAGCAAAGTATCAGTTTTTGTCAGTTCAAGTTGGTGGTTTTTTACTGTTAGGTATTATTAGTTTATTAATTTGGATAAGGATATCGTGGTCAGATAAGAATGCGCTTATTAGCCCGCGACTATTTGAAGATGTGCGTTTTAGTATGCAATTAATTGCTTATTGTTTTGCTAAAATTGCTACGTTAGCGTTAGGATTCATTTTTCCTATTTATGTTCAAACTGTTAATCATGGATCAGTATCTCTTGCTGGTTGGATAACTTTTCCTGGAGCAGTAACGAATGCATTAATGGCAGCTTTAGCTGGCAAGCTACTTGATAAAGAGGGAGCAAGAATGCCAATTGTTATTGGGGTATGCGCTAGTTTAAGTAGTTTGGTTTTGCTGAATTTCTTAGCGCCACTTAGCAATTTGAAAATCATTTTTTTGTATACCCTTTATTATGGTGGCTATGGGATGTGTTTTGGTAGTTTATTGACAAGTGGCTTGCTTAGTTTAGGCAAAGATAATCATGCTCAAGGTAATGCTATTTTTAATACTTTACAACAATTTTCGGGCGCATTAGGAACAGCACTTGCCGGGACATTAATTACCTTAGCGCAAAATAAAAACTATAAAAATAGTATAACAATTGGATCAAAATGGACATTTATGATTTTGCTGGTACTGATAATTATTAATTTACTGCTGACAATTGTGTTTGTACCAAAGAAAAAATAAAGATAAAGAATTCTATTTTTAATAATAG
>DBFNNF010000229.1:0-6845 GCA_048407585.1 Lactobacillus johnsonii
ATTTACAGTACGCAAAAAGCAGCTAGTCTTCAAAAAACGAAAACTAACTGCTTTTTCTTATTTTGCTAATTTCAAAATTACTGTAAAGATAATCATATCATCTTTATGACTAACATGAATTTTCCCATGAAATGTGTGAACAATCTCTTGTGCCATTGCTAATCCAATTCCAAATCCTGATTGCTTTGAATTATGTGATTCATCTTCTCGATAGAATCGCTCAAAGAAATGTGAATAATCTTTTCCTTTTCCCTCTTTATAAGTATTAGCAACCTTTAAGATAGCATTTGTTCCCAGCTTTCCTTTAGTTAGGGTTACCAGCACTTTCCCATCTTTATCGCAATATTTACGTGCATTGTCTAGTAAGATGTTAATCAGTTCACTTAAAACATTTTTCTCTGCCTTAACATATAAATTTGGCATAATCATTCCACTATATTTAAGATTATTTTTTTGCATTACAGACTTAAAGCTATTGACATTCTTTTTAACAATTTCAGAAAAATTCACTTTATTTAGGACCACTTCACCGGTTTCACCAGTTCGAGCTAGTGCAATTAATCGGTTAATTAACCTTGTTAATCGATCAACTTGTTCCTTCGTGCTTTTATTCCATTCAGAATTATTGCCTAACATTTCTTCCATTTCGGTATTAGCAGCAATAATGGCCAAAGGAGTTTTTAATTCATGGCCAGCATTGGTAATAAACTCACGTTGTTTACGATATGTTGTAATAATTGGACCGATCGCCTTTTTAGAAACCAAAATCAATACCAAGGCAAAAACAATCAAAGCCCCAATTCCTAAAACAATCGATACCCTAACTAGAAGAGAAAAACGATGATAAATCAGTGATTCATTCAAATAAACAATAAACTTACGACCAGTCTGATTTTTTCCAACACGGTAAGCATACTGATTATTACCAATTGTTACTACACCATCTGTTGTCTTATCCTTAAAAATTCTCTTACTTGTACTAAGAATTTCAGCTCGTCCAACATCATAAACATTGTCATCATTTACTATCCGCGGATTACTCTGCGGAGTCTCGGCAACAGTGAAATAACGATATTGAAAAACTGCCTCCGGATTATATTCGCCTGCCAAAAAATTCTTATTGATCGGATCTTTCTGATTACCAAAGACTGGCTTAGCATTCCGCGGGGTTAATTGTCCTTGATTGTTCACCAAGGCTGTTAAAACTCGATCCACTTCATTATGACTTTGAGTATAGCTAACTCCCAATAAAGCACCTAAGGTAATTACGAGAACTATAAACAAAGCTGTAATCGACATTCCAATAAATTTCCACCGAAACTTTTGGATCATTTTAGCTCACCTACCTAATTAAGGAAAAACTACCACCTTTTTCACCGACAATCTGAACTGAGCTCTGAATCGACTGCAACTTTTGTCTTAAATAAGAAATATAAATCCAAACGACTTCTTCACTAGCTTCATCATCATCTTTCCAAACATGTGCTAATAAATCTGAAGTTGAAAATTCTTTTCCTTCATTAAGCATCAAATAATTCAAAAGTTGAGTCTCTTTACTTCCTAAACGAATTGAATTATGACTGACTAGTTCTTGTTCAGCAACATTTAAAGCCAGGTCTCCTACTTCAACCTCATTAGGGGTATATTGATCGTCACGTCGCTCTTTTGAACGTAAACGTGCTAGCAGCTCTTTCAGTGAGAATGGCTTAGTTAAATAATCATCAGCTCCGCTATCTAAACCAGTTACTCGATCATCAACTTCTGCTTTTGCAGTTAACATTAAAACATAAGTCTTATCGCCACTCTTGCGAATCTCTTTTAGGGCAGTAATTCCATCCATGACTGGCATCATAATATCTAAGATGATAACGTCATAAGAATTCTTCCTAGCAAGTTCAACTGCATCCCGTCCATTAAAAACAGGATCCACCTCATAATTAACACTCTGCATTGCGGCTACCAAAACACGAGATAACTGTTCTTCATCTTCTGCAAGCAAAATTTTCATTAAGTTAATCTTCCTCTCTAATTAAATGGCGCAAAGTCTGCATACTTACATCACAAGAAGCTAATTCATCAGCTACTCGCTTCAACTCTTTACCAATCATTTCGGGATTCTTTATCTTATGCTTATACTTCATTTCATGCTCTAAACTAGCCCAAGTATCCATCGCTATCGTTCTAAGTTGTACTTCAACATAGTAGTGACCAGGTGTATTTCCTACAATATCTTCTTCGGGTCTTTCAACATCTAAAATCATATGGTAAGAACGATACCCATTTGGTTTAGCATTTGTAATGTAATCTTTTTGCTTAACGATTGCTACATCGTCCCATTCCTTAATTAAATCGATACAGGTATAAATGTCATCAATAAAATTGCAAACCACACGAATTCCTACACTATCCCGATTTTCTTTTAGAGCTGATTCGGGGGTCACTGGCAATTCTTTTCGTTGACATTTTTCAATCATACTTTCTGGCCGCTTAACTCGGCCAATCAAGTGTTCATATAGGCTATCGCCGGTTTTCTCCTGATGAAGTTGATTTTCTTTCCTAAAGTACTCCAACATTTGGTTTAGCAAACTATCTAGTACTGGAGTATAGCCACCATAAATATCCATATTAAACCCTCTTTATTAATTTACTAATATTATAGCAGTCGAGATTTTTTTAATAACTATAATAATGTTAATTTAAAGAATTTTTGCTTTTCATTAGAAAAACTAAGAAAAAGGCAAGATTCCATATTAATAAGCAGATCATAACCCACAAAATAGAATTTTTAACTAACCATAAAATTAAAGCTCCAATAATAAATATGGCTAATAGAGTAATTGCTTCGATTTTTTCAAATCGACATACCTTCTTACTATAAACTTGGTTCACAATCAAAGAGAAATAATAAAGTGCGACCGTACTTATAATTAACCCGTACAGAAATTTACGGTCCACATTTTTATTATTTAAATATAGGGCGTCTACAGTCATTAACAATACAGAAATTACAATTGCAATATGACTATACATTAAGACAAATCCTCTACTAATTTGATGATGGTTAATGATCTTATCAGATAAAAGTACATAGCTAGCAAACATCAAAACTAGTGATAAAAATAAAAATGCAGCATACATAAAGGGAGTTTTACTATTAAAGTAATTTGCTAAATTAACAATTGCTTCTCCAAACGCAATAATGACTATCAAACTGACTCTCTCCACCAAATGAGGGAAATTAACTCTTTCAGCCTTAAATTTTTCCCATAGAAAGATTGGTAAAATCAAACCAATAATATAAGCAGCAATACAGAAATAAATCCCTACAGAATAACCAAGTATCAACCCTAAAATTATTAAAAGAAACTCTATCCCTAAAATAAATAAGAATTCCCTTTTATCATTAATTTCATTAACCGAAGTGAATAAATACTGACAAAATATTGTTGCAACCATTACAGCCATCGCAATATTAAAATAGTGAAAGGTTATGCGCCATTCCGTATTAATATTATTGGCTAAGTAAACTGCCGTAAACATATTTAAAACAAGTCCGGCAATGTCTAAAAAGTTATTCTTGCTATATCGATTAAAATAAACAACCTGATAGAGCCAGATTTCCATTACTACAACGACGACTAATAAAAACTCTAAGAAAGTAGCTAAAGGAATACCTCCATTAACAGGATGATGAATCATCGCCGTAATTCTAGAAATCGCATATACAAAAACTAAATCAAAGAATAATTCAAACATATTTACCGGTTTAGCAACTATTTTATTCAATTGAATCTCTCCCTCAAACTTAATTAGTTTCTATCTTGCCTTATATTCATAAAAAAATCAAAAATGCCCTTAGTCGTTATGCGACTAAGAGCAAATTGATAACTTAATTTTCTAATTCTACATATGTTTTTACACTCTGTGATACTGTTTGATAAACAGTTGAAACATGTAGAGTATGGTCTAGAAAGTCTTGTTTTTCTTCTTGAGACATAGAGCTTTCAAAAGAAACCGTAATCAACATTTCACTAACAACTGACTTTCCATGGCCGAGTTTAGTAGTAATTGCCTGATTTGTTACCTTAAAGTTCTTTACATCTAAATGATGTACATTTGCAATCATCCCTGCAGAAATTGAAATACAAGAGTTAACAGCACCAGCTAAATATTCTACAGGATTCGGGGCAACATTTTTACCACTTGCTGATTCATCAGCCATGAATTTATTTTTCTTTGTTCGATTTTCAATTTGCCAAGGAGTATCAGTTAATTCACTTTTTACTGTATATTTTGTCATTTTTTCTCTTGTCTAAATTAATCCATGTTTTATCAAATAATCATGAGCTACTTTAGCAGGTTTCTCATGCTTAACATTAACTTGATAATTCATCTGTTGCATTTCTTCAGTAGTAATTTTACCAGCCAATTTATTTAAAGCCTTTACAATTTGAGGATTTCTCTCTGCAAATTTTGCCCTCATTAGGGGAGCCCCCTGATATGGTGGGAAGAATTTCTTATCATCATCTAGCATCACTAAATTATATTTCTTAATTTCTGCGTCTGTTGTATAGCCATCAACAACATTAGCTTGATTATTAGCAATAGCATGATAGCGAATGCTCGATTCAGTACTCTTAATTGAAGCAAAATCTAACTTATAGATTTTCTTTAAGCCAGGATAGCCATCTTTTAATGAGGTAAAGTCTGGATCAAAGGCTGCATGTACTTTTTTATTTACACGGTTTAAGTCACTCATCTTGGTCAAGTGATTGTCTTTAGCAAATTTTTGTGTTGTAGCTAAAGCATAACCATTCTGGTAAGCCATTGGCTTCAGATATTCCATATCAAATTGTTTCTTTAAGTCGCTTCTAGCTTCTACATAAACTTGATTTGGATCATTCCCGGTCTTTTTACCAGTTTTGACTAAAGTTTGTAAAACTGTACCCGTAAATTCAGGATAAATATCAATCTTATCTGTTTGCAGAGCTTTGAATAAAAACGTTGTTCCACCAAAGTTAGGTTTTAAAACCACCTTAGTATTAGGATCGTTCTTTTCAATCAGGTCCTTATACATATTAATCAAAATAGCTGGTTCGGATCCCATTTTTCCAGCAATAGTAATCGTTTGTTTTGGTTCAGCAACATTCTTAGAAGTATTAGCATAATGATTATACAGGCTACTTCCACCCCAAATTACTAAAGCTAGGGCAATTAGTGCACTTCCTATTTTTAGACGTTTATTATTTTTTGAAATAAATTTCAAAACGCCACTAAATATTAGAGCAAGCAAGGCAGATAAGATTGCTCCCATTAGGACTTCGGTATTATTGTTTGAATTAATCCCAACGTAGATATAAGTCCCTAAGCCTCCGCCACCAATTAAAGCAGCTAAAGTGGCAGTCCCAATAATCATAACTAAAGCGATCCGAATTCCTGCTACTATCATCGGCATAGCCATTGGAATTTCTAGTCGCTGCAACTTTTTCCATTTAGTTAGCCCAAAGGCAGTGGCTGCTTCTTCTAGATTTTCGGGTATTTCTGTTAATCCTGAATAAGTATTTTGAAATATTGGCATAATTGCATATAAAACTAATGCAATTACTGCTGGCACGGTTCCTATTCCAACAAATGGTAGCAGTAAACCTAAAACTGCCAAACTAGGAATTGTTTGAATAATTCCCGCTATTTGAAGTGTAAATTCAGCAGCCTTTTTGTGACCTTTCAAAATAAAAGCCAGCGGAATTGCAATTACCATTGCAATCAGCAAGGCAATCAGAGAAATCTTAATATGAACAAGCGTGGTAGCCCAAATTTGTTCATGTTCAGTTAATAACATCTGCCATAGTGATTTAATCATGTCCAGCCACCCACTTTAAAAAGAAATTCCAAACTCTTTTTGGCTCAATTAAAAATTCTCCAAACCTGGTCTCTGCAATAAACAAAGTATCTGGATGGTTAGAACAATCTTTAATTAAATCCTCTACGCTGTCGACATGGTAACGAACCAGGGTATCCACTTTAGGATAAAATCGTGGGTCTACACCCAATTCGCTCTTCAATAAAGTTTCAAGATCAAGTTTCTGATTAATTCGATTTCCTGCAAAAAATTCCTGTACAAATTTTGTAGCCGGATGTCTTAAAATTTCTCTAGGTTTGCCAACTTGCTCTAAAACACCTTTATGCAGAACTCCAATTGTGTTCCCTAAACGAATGGCTTCTTGCATGTCATGTGTTACAAACATTACTGTCTTATTGAATTGCTCATGTAAATTAATAAGTAAGTCTTGTAGTTGCTTTCTTACAACTGGATCAAGAGCAGAAAAAGGTTCATCCATTAAAACAACTTCAGGATCCGCTGCTAAAGCCCGAACAATACCAACTCGTTGTTGTTCACCACCTGATAGTTCACTTGGCATCCGATCACAATATAATTTTGGATCCAAATCAACCGATTTTAATAGCTCTTCCTGTTTTTTTCGCCGTTCTTTGCGATCAACACCTTCTTGCTCTAACACAATTGTAATATTTTCACCAACAGTTAAATTTGGAAATAAACTAGCTGTTTGCAATACATACCCAGTCTTTTCCCTTAGTTTACGCAAATTATATTCTTTTATTGGTTTATCATTTAGAAGAATTTGTCCCTTTGTTGGTTCAATAAGCCGGTTAAACATCTTTAGCAACGTTGTCTTTCCGCTCCCACTTGGTCCAACTAAAACAAAAATATCTCCTTTTTTCACTGCGAAAGAAACATCTTTTAAGATTTCTTGTCCATCGTATTTTTTTGAAATATTTTTATATTCAATCATCATTTTACCCTTATAAAAATAGTTATTTATATT
>DBFNNF010000230.1:0-17665 GCA_048407585.1 Lactobacillus johnsonii
TATTTAATTTTTTATATTGTTTATCTAAGGTGATTTTTAATGCTGTACATGCTTGTTCTAACATAGCCGTATAGTACTTAGAATTAGCCCATGGAACTAAGGCTCCATCACTTAATGACTTATCCTTATCAGGAATTACTAAATCTTCATCGACAGACAGCTTCATCCCTAGTCCATCACAATCAGGACAAGCTCCAAAAGGCGCATTGAATGAAAATAAACGCGGTTCCATTTCACCAACAGTAAAACCACAAATCGGACAAGCATAGTATTCTGAAAAGTTAATGCGTTCTCCCTTAATCACATCAACATCCATGTAACCATCGGCTAAACGAAGGGCTGCTTCTACCGAATCAAATAACCGACTACGAATATTTTCTTTAACAATTAGACGATCCACAACAATATCAATACTGTGTCGCTTGTTTTTATCTAACTCAAACTCATCAGTAATTTCATGCATTTCGCCATCTACAATGACCCGTACATATCCCGCACGCTGAATTCGCTTAAATACCTCTTTATGTTCTCCTCTTTTAGAACGGATAACTGGAGCTAAAATTTGAATTCTACTTCTTTCAGGTAAATCCATTACTCGATCCACCATTTGATCTACACTTTGTCTTTCAATTAAAGTTCCATCATTGGGACAAATCGGATGACCTACACGAGCCCACAATAAACGTAAGTAATCGTTAATTTCTGTTACAGTTCCAACTGTTGAGCGGGGATTATGTGACGTCGTCTTTTGATCAATTGAGATTGCGGGATTTAATCCATCAATTGAGTCAACATCAGCTTTATCCATTTGTCCTAAAAATTGTCTAGCATAACTTGACAACGATTCTACATATCGTCTTCTACCTTCAGCATATAAGGTATCAAATGCCAGTGAACTTTTTCCAGAACCTGATAAACCAGTAATAACCACTAATTTATCTTTTGGAATTGATAAACTTATATCTTTTAAATTATGTTCCCGTGCTCCGTGAATAACAATTTTATCATTTACCATTTAACTATCCTCCTCTACTTTTTCTTTTCATGCACCTGTTTTTTTAAGTCCATAATTGCATCACGCAAGTTAGCTGCCTCTTCAAAGTCCAGCTTTTTAGCAGCTTCTTGCATCTGTGCAGTTAGAGTCTTAATCATATTTTGTTTTTGTTTCTTAGTCAATTCATCAAAGTTTAAGTCAGCAAAACTTTCTTTATTCTCTTTATCCTCACTATCCTTAGTGATAGAAATTACATCTCTAATTGGTTTAACGATAGTTTTAGGAGTAATGCCATGTTCTTTGTTGAACTTCATCTGTAGATTACGTCTTCTCTCCGTAGCATCAATTGCTTCACGCATTGAATCAGTAATCGAATCAGCATACATAATTACCTTACCATTTGAATTTCGAGCAGCACGCCCAATTGTTTGAACCAAAGGTCTGGTAGAACGAAGAAAACCTTCTTTATCAGCATCCAGAATTGCAACTAGAGAGACTTCAGGCACATCAATACCTTCTCTCAAAAGATTAATCCCTATTAGTACATCAAATTTTCCTAGTCTTAAATCTCTAATAATTTCAAGACGTTCTAAAGTTTTGATATCAGAATGTAGATATCGTACTTTTATTCCCAAATCTTTCAAATAGTCGGTTAAGTCTTCCGCCATTTTCTTAGTTAAAGTCGTAACAAAAACGCGCTCATTACGTTCAATACGCTTATTAACTTCACCAACTAAATCATCGATTTGTCCCTTAATTGGTCTAACCTCAATTTCGGGATCAAGTAATCCAGTAGGACGGATAATTTGCTCAACCTTGTGATCAGTTTGATTAAGTTCATAATCACCAGGAGTTGCGGATACATACATGATTTGATTTACATGTTTTTCAAACTCTTCTAATTTTAAAGGTCGGTTATCTAAAGCAGATGGAAGTCTAAAGCCATAATCAATTAAGGTTTGCTTACGTGCCCTATCTCCATTGTACATTGCCTTTAGTTCTGGCATGGTGGCATGCGATTCATCAATTAAAATTAAGAAGTCATCAGGAAAGAAATCTAACAAGGTATGTGGTGGTTGACCAGCTTTTCGTCCTTCCATGTGTCTAGAGTAGTTTTCAATTCCATTAGTGTAGCCAACTTCACTCATCATTTCCATATCATAAGTGGTTCTTTGCTTAATTCGTTGAGCTTCTAAAAGTTTTCCTTCTCCTTCAAACTTTTTCACCTGAATATTCATTTCATCTTTAATTGAGGCCAAAGCTCTTTCCATAATTTGTTCATTAGTAACAAAGTGAGTTGCTGGGAAAATAGAAACTTGTTCTCGCTCTCCAATTACTTCACCGGTCAAAGAATCCACTTCAACAATTCGATCAATCTCATCACCAAAAAATTCAATTCTAAATGCATGATCAGAATATCCCGCTGGGAAAATTTCTACTACATCACCGCGTACTCTAAAGCGTCCACGCTGAAAATCAATATCATTACGATCATATTGAATATTTACTAAATCTCGTAATAACACATCCCGGCTAATCTCTTGACCTTCAGATAAGGAGACTACACTAGCCGCATACTCTCTTGGATCACCTAAACCATAAATACATGATACTGAAGCTACAACAATTACATCATTTCTCGACATTAAATCACTAGTGGTCTTATGTCGTAATTGATCAATTTCATCATTAATTGATGAATCTTTCTCAATATAAGTATCAGATTGTGGTACATAAGCTTCCGGTTGATAGTAATCGTAATAAGACACAAAATAATCAACGGCATTCTTAGGGAAAAATTCTTTAAATTCACCATACAGTTGACCAACTAAAGTTTTATTATGAGAAATTACTAAAGTTGGCTTGTTTAACTTAGCTATTACATTTGCCATAGTAAAAGTCTTACCGGTTCCAGTAGCACCTTCTAGGATTTGTGCTTTTTCTCCTTGCTCAAATCCGTCAGTCAACTTTTTAATTGCTTGCTCTTGATCTCCTGCTGGTTGAAATTTAGAGACAAGTTCAAATTTTTTATTTTTTTGTCGTCTAATCATTTTTCATCCTCCGCAAAAAAAGTTGGACTAAAATAGCCCAACTTCTATATAACGTATTCATTTTACTACAGCGAACGTATTTTCGCACTATTTTTGCATTACTTTAATAAATTAGCTAATGCATCTTGATACTCTTCTGCAGCTTTTTCTGCAGTTTCAATATCTTTCTTATTTACTCCAACATAAGCCTTGATTACAGGTTCAGTTCCTGATGGACGAAGAGCAACCCAAGTTTCATCATCTAAGAAGTACTTCAAAACATTAGACTTAGGGAAACCAGTTAATGGAGTTTTCTTTCCATCTTCAATGATTTCTTGGGTTTCGAAGTCTTGAATCTTAACAACTTTTGCCCCATTAATTTCAGTTAAATGTTCTTTACGTAACTTACTCATTAATTCAGCCATCTTCTTTTGACCACCAATACCAGGCATTTCGATAGCCTTAGTAATTTCGTAAGCTACACCATATTTTTGCCAGATCTCTTGTAATCCATCAAAAACAGTCATTCCTTTAGATGCATAGTAACTTGCTACTTCTGCAAACATTAATGCACCTTGCATAGCATCCTTATCTCTAGCGAATGGCTTAAATAAGTAACCGTAACTTTCTTCAAATCCCATCAAGAATTTACCGTCATTTTCTTTATTCATCCGGTCAACTTCTTCACCAATGTACTTGAATCCAGTTAGCACATGCTTAGTTTTAATACCAAAATCATCAGCAATCTTAAATGGAAGTGCACTTGAAACTACCGAAGTTACTAATTCATAATCAGATGAAAGAGTTCCATTTTCTTTCATATGAACTAATAAGTAGTATGCCATTAATGTAGCAATTTGATTACCAGTTAAAACTTGGAAATCACCATCTGATTTTCTAACAGCAGCACCCATTCTATCTGCATCTGGGTCCGTTGCGATAATAACATTTGCATCTACTTCATTAGCAAGCTTAAAGCCTGGTTCAAATACATCACGGTATTCTGGGTTAGGTTTGATAGTTGTAGGGAATTCTGGATCAATGATAGATTGACTTGGAACTGGAATCACATTGTCAAAGCCACCTTGTCTGAAGGCACGATCGTATAGCATCTTTCCAGTACCATGTAATGGAGTGTAAATAATTTTTAATTTATCAGCATTAGCCTTAACCATTTCAGGATCAACAGTAACATCCTTTAAATGAGCTAAGTATGCTTCATCTACATCTTCACCAATCAATTGTAGAGTCCCATTAGCGCGAAGTTCTTCCACAGGAGCAGCTTTAACGCTAAAAATGTCATCAACTTTTTGAGCATAAGCAAACAAACGATCTGCATTTTCTGGCGCCATTTGAGCACCGTCTTCGCCATAAACCTTATAACCATTATATTGCTTAGCATTATGTGAAGCAGTAATGTTAATTCCGGCAAAGGTATTTAAATGACGAACAGCAAATGATAGTTCAGGAGTTGGTCTCAAATCATCAAATAAGTATACATGAATTCCATGTGCACCTAAAATACGAGCTGCATGTTCGGCAAATTCTCTTGAGTGATAACGCGAATCAAAAGAAATTGCAACGCCGCGTTTCTTAGCCTCTTCACCATTTTCGTCAATTAGTCTTGCAAGACCTTCGGTTACTCTTCCCACAGTAAACAAGTTAATTCTGTTTGTACCAGGTTCAAGTCTACCTCTCATTCCGGCAGTACCAAAATTAATATCTTGTCCGAAAGCATCTTCAATCCACTTTTCATCTTTACCTAGGTCATTTAATTGATCCTTTAAATAATCAGGTAAATTATTTGCATTAGTCCATTGACTATAAATTTCTTTTGCGTTCATAATTTCCTCTTTACGTAAATTTTATGGTTTCATCTGCTATTTTAACGCAAGTTATTGTGAAATTGCTATCATATAACAATAAAATTTTTCTATGCATCAAAGATACTTATAACGCTTACTTCATAATCACTTGAAATTCCAGTTGATTTTGCGTTCAAACTTTTCATAAGGAAGTAACGTAATCTCTCCTAAATCTATCCCTTCCGCAGGTGGACATTGTGCTTCTAAGGTAATTCCATCATACTGGCCAATATTATTTGCCACACCAGTATGATTAAAGTGATTGGCGGTATACATAACAATTGCAGGTGCATTTGTAGTCATAATCATCTGGTGTTTTTTTGATGTTAACATTGCAGCTGGCTGCATCCCATTTAAGATAAAAGGATGATCTAAACCATTACGCAATTTAATTTGGTCATCATCACTGTTTAAAGCTAGAGAAATTCTCTTTTTCTTTCTAAAATCAAAAGGAGTATTTTTGACATTTTTCATCCCTTGATTCGGCAAGCCATCTTCACCAACCGGTAAGTAATAGTCTGCTGCAAGTTGCAATTCTAAGTCAGCTGCTTTTTCTCCTAAATTAAAATAAGTATGATTAGCCGGATTAAAAATCGTCAATTGATCACTTACAGCTGTAAGCGTATAAGATAAGTTATTATTATTGTCTAACTTATAAGTAGCATGCAATTTCATATTGCCCGGATAGCCATTAGTACCATCTGCGTCAAAAAGGAAAAATTCAGCTTGAGCCTCTTGATCAGAATTCTTTAACTTAAAATTCCAAATCTTCATGTCAGTTCCCCGGCCTCCATGAATATGATTTTTCCCATCATTTTGAGGTAATTGCTGGATCTGTCTTCCATGTCTCCATTGTCCTAGACGAACACGACCACAAATCCGGCCAACTGTCCCACCTAAAAAATTTCTTTCTTTTGAATAATCTTCTGGACTATTCAAAGTCAAGATCATATTCTCTTGGTTCAGTAAAACTTTTTCTAAAGTGGCGCCATAATTAAGAATATTAACTTGCATTCCATGATCATTTTCAAGGCTGATCTCACACAAATCTTGGCTGTCTTTACGTCCATACTTTTTAAAATTAGTTTTCATTTACCTATCTACCTCGCTTATTAAAGCATCAGTAAACTTTTGCCAACCTATTTCTCCATCTTCATTATTCTTAAAAACACCCGCACACTCGAGTACTTGATCAAATATTTCGACTAAAGCTTGCTGTAAAACTTGATCAACATTTTCTTTGGTAATCTGAGAATCTGTTTTCAGTTTTCTAGCCCAATCAAGGTGACTATCAACTATTTGATTGTCTTGATTAAGTAAATACTTCTTAACTTCCTCTAGTTCTCCTTTAAGTCTTCCAGGTAAAATTGCCCTACCCATTACTTCGATTAAACCAATGTTTTCTTTTTTTATATGCCAAAGCTCAGCATGTGGGTGGAAAATTCCTAACGGATATTCATCGCTAGTATTATTATCACGAAGAACTAAATCTAAAATAAAACTTTCTCCCTCACGGTACATGATTGGCGTAACAGTATGATGTTTACTATTGCCTTCAAAAGCTTTAATTTGACGAGCTGGATCGCTATAATGATCCCAAAAATCAATAATTTTACTCCCTAAATCAATTAGATCTAATGAATTTTTACTAATCAAGCGTAGATCACTCATTGGCCAATCGACTATACCAGCTTTAACTTCAGGATATTTTTCAAAATAAATCTCTTTTTTAATTTTAGCCTTCATCATTGGGAAAATATGGCGTCCACCTTGATAATGTTCATGGGCTAGCATTGAACCACCAACAATTGGTAAGTCTGCATTTGAACCAACAAAATATTCAGGCAGCTGCTTTTCGATATCAACCAAATTAATTAAAGTTTGTTGATTAATAATCATTGGGATATGCTTTTGATCTAAGAAAATACAATGCTCATTAAAATAGGCATACGGTGAATATTGGAAGCCCCAAGGTCGTCCTCCGATCATCATCCGGATTATTCGCAAATTGCTGCGCGCATTTTTTCCATATCCACCTAGATAGCCTTCATTTTCTAAACACAGTGCACATTGGGGGTACTTATTTTCTATCTTATGAGCTGCAGCTGCAATTGCTTTGGGATCTTTTTCAGGTTTTGAAAGATTAATTGTGATTTCCAATTCATGATTTTTTGAACTTTTTCCGGAAAAAACAATATTTTTAGCAATAGCTTCTTTTTTAACATAATTATTCTCAACACAAAGTCTATAAAACCAATCAGTTGCAGTCTTAGGCGACTTTTGCATCTTTTCCCAGAAAATTTCATTTACCTTTGAAGGTGCTGGCATTTTTAAAGCATATAATTCATCATTCAAAACTTCACGTGAGGTAAGATCATCAGGGATAATTTTATGGTCCACAGCCATTTGAACAAGTTGCTTTACGGGTGAGAGATTTCCATCATATTCTTCATCTTCATCTCCTACCAAAGCCTTAATTTTATTAACTAGGTAAACATAATCTAGTTCTTTATAGGTTCCACTATTAATCACTTCACGCGCAAATTTTTCAATAACTTTCATTTTTGTAGCCCCTTAAGTTTAAATTTTCTTAGTTCCATCTACAATTTCTGCGTCATAGAAACTTGTATCATAGCCTACTTTATCGCGATATATTTTACCCACATTTTTCTTAAAAGCTTCTGCTTTATCTTTTTTTACAATTGCGATTGCACTGCCGCCAAAGCCGCCACCAATCATTCTGGCACCTAAAACACCATCTTGCTTCCAAGCCGCTTCTGCTAGTGTATCCAGCTCATTACCAGTTACTTCGTAATCATAATGGAGAGAAATGTGGGATGCGTTTATCAAATGACCCAATTTTTCAAGATCATTATCTTTCATTGCCTTAGTTGCTCTGATCGTTCTTTCATTTTCATTAACTGCATGACGAGCACGTTTTATTTCTATTTCATCATTAATTAAATATGCATATTCGTCAAAAGTCTGACTATCTAATTCACCTAAAGAAGTAATATCAAGCTTAGTTTTCAATTTTTCTAAGGCATTCTTACATTCTCTTACCCGATCGTTGTAAGCTGAATCGGCTAGGGTATGCTCCTTATTGGTGGACATAATAATAATCTCATAGTCTCCTAACTTAAGCGGCATATACTCATATTCCATGGTGTTGCAATCAAGGAAAATTGCACTATCTTTCTTACCCATAATGCAGGCAAATTGATCCATAATTCCTGAGTTTAAGCCAACAAACTCATTTTCTGTTTTTTGACCAAGTCGGGCTAAAGTTGGTCGATCAATATCTAAATCAAATTCATCTTTTAGGATCATCCCCATTAACATTTCAATTGCTGCACTTGAAGATAAACCTGATCCGGAAGGTAAATCAGCCTTAATATATAGGTTAAAACCATGATTAATCTTATTTCCATCTTCTCTTTGTCGTAAATAAGTTATCATTCCTTTAAAATAATTTGCCCAGAATCGATCATCTTTTTCTACTGTATCGTCATTTAAGTCAAATTCTACAATTTCACCGTCTACATTACCTGAATAAAGACAAACTTTATTATCATTTCTTGGCCCATAAACACCATAAACCCCTAGGCTAATAGCTGCTGGGAAAACATGGCCACCATTATAGTCAGTATGCTCTCCAATTACATTAATTCGGCCTGGTGAAAAAAATACATCTTTTTCATTTTTACCAAATACTTTTTGATAATTTTTAATCAACTCATCTTTATTCATAATTTTTACCTCGTAAATCAATCAGTTATATGTAATCGTTTTCACAAATAATTATAAAACTATTTATCATTTTAGTAAATAAATTTACTATTCTTTATAAAAAAAGTGCATTAAATTTTTAATGCACTTAGTTAAAACTTTTTCTTATAACTAAATTAGTATTCATGGTTAAATGAACTTTTGGCAAATCTGAGTTAGTAATTCGCATAAGTAAAACGGAAATTGCTAATTTACTCAAAGCAATTTGATCAATATTGTATGATGTGAGTGGTGGGGAAACATATTTTACGACATCACTGTTGTTAATGCTGATAATAGCAGTATCTTTTGGTACTCTAATTCCTATCTCGTTAAAGTACTGCAAAACACCCACACTCAATGTATCGGATCCAATAATAAAAGCATCGGGTAACTTTTTCCCTAATTTATTAACTACTTCTTTTGCTAAATTATAACCATTTTTAACACTAACAATTCCTTTGGCAAATACTTCAATATTCTTTATACCTCGGGTTTTACAATACTCCGTAAAAGTAATCTCTCGAATATCCCGCTGCGGTTGATGGTCTAAAGTAAAGCTTTCAGCACCGATATAGCCCAAATTATTATAACCATGCGCTATCAATTTCTTAATTGCATCCTGTACAGTTAATTCAAGATTAGGCTGAACTGAATCAAACAGCTCTGGAGCAGGATTAATATCAATAAAGACACCATTGGGTAAAACATCGTGTAGTTTTGCTAATTCTTTATAGGTAAGTTCAGCTGTTCCTACTCCGATAAAACCTTGAAAAATTGAGGCTTGTTGTATTAACTCATTCAATTCAGTGAATAAAGTTAATTTAATGCCTTTTTCTTTTCCTACTTTATTAACAGCATCCCGTAAAAAAGAAAAATATTCATCCTGAAGTTGTTCCTTCCCATTTACTCGATAAAGCAATGCTATTTCAGGCTTTAAGTCACTTACGTTATTATGCCTTTTAAAATATCCTAATTCATTGGCTACTTTTAATATCTTACTTTTCGTTTCAGGAGTAACTGACAAACGCGGATCATTATTTAATAAGCGTGATACAGTTGCCGGTGAAAATCCAGATTTGGCAGCTATTTCTTTAATTGTTGTCATATTTTCCACCACTTTTTCTATTCACAAATACTGTATCATAATCCTAATTAATCCGCTATTACTGAATAATTTATTACCTAAGTAAATAATTTATTGATTCTTTCACAATATAAATAAATTATTTACAAAAAAAGCTGTCTATCATTGATAGACAGCTTTTCATTTATGACCTTAATCTTCATCCAAACCTTGGTAATAGTTATATACTTCTTGACCAGCAATACTTCCTTCACCAACAGCAGTTGCAATTTGACGAAGTTCTTTAGCCCGAACATCACCCAAGGCAAAGATACCGTCAACTTTTGTACGCATATGCTGATCAGTTAAGATCCAACCTTCTTTATCAGTAATACCTAAATCTCTAAAAGCATCCGTTTGTGGTTGAATACCAACATAAATAAATACGCCAGCTACTTTAATCTCTTTTTCTTCGCCAGTTTCTTTATCCTTATATTTCACACCAGTTACTTTATTGCCATCTCCGACAATTTCTTCAGTTTGAGCATTCCAGATAAACTTCATCTTATCATTTTCAAAAGCTTTCTTTTGTAATTCAGCTTTCGCGCGAAGTTGATCACGACGATGGATGACAGTGACTGACTTAGCAGATTGTGCTAAATATAGTCCTTCTTGAATAGCTGAATCTCCACCACCGACTACAGCCACATCTTCATCTCTAAAGAAAGCCGCGTCACAAACAGCACAATATGATACGCCTTTTCCAGCGTATTCTTCTTCGCCAGGGACTCCAAGATGCTTATGAACTGCACCAGTCGCAATAACTACTGCACCAGCTTCATATTCACCTGAATCAGTTTTAACAATCTTCTTACTACCATTCTGTACAATACTTTGTACATCGCCATAAGCAAATTCAGCTCCGGCATTTGTAGCAGTTTGATACATTTTTTCGCCTAATTCAGGTCCTTGAATATCAACAAAGCCAGGATAATTATCAATGCCAGCAGTATTATTCATTTGGCCGCCATAAATACCACGATCCAAAATAACTACTTTCAAATTAGCTCGAGCGGCATATAAAGCAGCAGTTAAACCACCAGGGCCTGCTCCAATTACAATTACATCGTAGTTTTTTTTCTCAGCCATATTCTCGCCTCTATTCTTACTTTTGGTAAGTATATATTACTATGAACAAATAAAAATTGCAATCTTTTTGCTTATAGTTGAATTTCTGGCTTAGGATTTCTTCCCATCATTGTCTTAATTTCTTGATCTACATCAGCATTTTCATATAAAACACGGTAAATAGCTTCACTAATTGGCATATCAATATTCTTTTCTTCTGCTAATTCATGGACAGCCTTGACAGTCGTAGCACCTTCGACAACTTGTCCCATATGGTCTAAAACATAATCAAGACTCTTTCCTTCTCCAATTTGCTTACCTGCACGCCAATTACGAGAATTTTGAGAAGTTGCTGTTACAATTAAATCACCAATTCCTGAAAGACCTGAAAAAGTCATTGGTTTTGCGCCGAAGTATTTAACTCCTAAACGAGTAATCTCAGCTAAGCCTCTAGTCATTAAAGCAGCTTTTGCATCGTCACCATACCCTTTACCAACTAGGATACCTGCAGCGATCGCAATAACATTTTTCACTGCTCCACCTACTTCAACTCCTACTAAATCATCATTAGTGTAGAAACGGACATAGTTATTTGAAAATATTTTTTGTACTCTCTTAGCATTTTCTTCACTAGTGGATGCACAAGCAATTGCAGTTAAATCCTTTTGAGCAACATTTTCAGCATGACTAGGGCCTGAAATAGCTACTATTTTTTCACTATCATTTGGATAAACTTCCTCAGTTAAAATATCTGAAATTAGTTTTTTACTCCCTGGTTCAATTCCTTTAGTTGCAGTTACCAATAAAGGAGTAGCGCCAGTTTTATCTAATATTTTACGTACATTTTTAGCAACAATACGAACTGCTTTAGTTGGTAAAACAAATAAAACAATTTCGGCACCATCCAATGCTTTTTCTAAATCTCCAGTAGCGGGCACATTAGGATTAAGTTTCCAATTTTTCATGTAGTGAGTATTAGTATGATGTTCATTAATTTCTTGGTTAACACTATCAATGTTTCCATATAATACTACATCATTTCCGTTATCAGCTAACATTGAACCAAGAACAGAACCCCATGAACCATTACCTAAAACTGCAATCTTTGCCATTTTCTTACTCAAACTTTCTATAAAAAATTATTTCTTTCAATCTCTATTATACGGGTATTTTAAACCGCTGCCAGCTAAATACCACTTTGGCTTTACAACTTTACGCCGATAAATCCAAAGAATAATTGCGCCAAAAAACAAAATCAAGCTCAATGCTTGTGAAACTCTAATTGTATTAGCAATGTATAAACTATCTGTTCTCATCCCTTCAACAAAGAAACGAACAGCGGAATACCAAATTACATAACTTAAAAATATTTCTCCACGCTTAAAAAGATGTTTTCTATGACGTAAACTCAAAATTAAAATTAAGCCAATTAAATTTAATGTCGACTCATACAAATAAGTCGGTTGGTAATATGAACCATTAATGTACATCTGCTGAATAATAAAATGAGGCAAATGTAGACTTTCTAAGAAGGACAAAGTTGTTTTAGCACCATGTGCTTCTTGATTCATAAAATTACCCCACCGAGCAATTACCTGCGCAGCCATTACACCGGGAGCTATGATATCAAGCATTAGAAATGGCGGTAGCATTCGTTGATGACAAAAAATTAACAATACAATTAGTCCCGCAATCAAACCACCATAAATAGCAATACCACCGTTCCAAATAGAAATTATTTGATCAGGATGTTGAGAAAAATAGCCCCACTCAAAAACTACATAATATATTCGGGCCCCAATAAAACCAATCGGAACTGCCCATAGGAGAAAGTCAATGAAGTCATCAGGCATAATATGCCTTTTCTTTCCTTCATTAATTGCCATTAAGGTTGCTACTAAAACTCCAGTAGCCATTAAAATACCATACCACTTAACTTGAAGCGGACCTAGATTAAAAGCTACAGGATTTAAGGCTAAACTCATTTCCTGCTTTCACCCTCGTCTTTTTTAGAATTGTCTGAAATTAGTTCAGTTAGATTTTGTTCAAATTTTTGGCTAGCATCATAACCCATTTTCTTAGCTCTGAAGTTCATAGCGGCTACTTCAATAATAATAGCTAAATTCCGTCCGACTTTAACTGGAACAGTTACTTGCGGCACATCTACTTCAAAAATCTCACGCGTCTTTTCATTAAACCCTAAGCGATCATAATTAGCTTTTGGATCCCAATTTTGCAAACAAATTATCAATTGAATTTCAGTACTATCCTTAACCGCTCCAGCACCAAAAAGATTCATTACATCAATAATTCCAATTCCGCGAATCTCCATTAAATGCTTTAGAATTTTAGGAGCTTCTCCCACTACAGTTTTGTCATCTTTTTGATATACATCAACTCGATCATCTGCAATTAACCGATGTCCACGTTTTACCAAGTCTAGGGCTGTTTCTGACTTACCAACACCAGAATTTCCAATAATCAATACACCCATTCCATAGATTTCTACTAAAACACCGTGAATACTCTTTCGAGGTGCAAGTTTTTCATCTAGAAATTGAGTAATGACACTTGATAAATGTGTTGTAGCCATATTACTGGAGAGAACAGGTATATTTTCTTTCTCAGCTGCTTCAAGCATCTCTGAAGGAATTGGTAAACCTCGGGACACAATGAAACAAGGCGTTTCTGGAGTTGCCATTTTGGTAAATACTCGCTCACGCAAATCATGATCTAATCGTGCACTATAAGAAATTTCTGTTCTTCCTAGCAATTGAATTCTATTTTTAGGATAAAAATCAAAATAACCTGTTAATTCTAAACCTGGACGCGAAATATCAGAAGTATCAATTAACTTTTGAGCTAAATATTCCTTTCCTTCAACCACTCTAAGTGAAGGGAGATCTTTTACTAATTCACTGACTTTAACTGCTTCAACCATTTTTGTTATCCTCTTTATCTTCTACATCTTTGACTGAAACATTTCGTGCTTTCTTTCGCTTTTGATTATTAGTGGATGGCTGCACTGGATTATGGCTATCAGTTTTTTCTGTATCTTTTTTGTTACCAGAAAATTTAGCCAGTAGCCAAATAATCAAAGCAACAATTATAGCAACAGGTAACAAGCCAATAAAGAATTTAAATATTGAAAATAAAATACTTAAAATCACTAAAGCAGCTAATACCAATATTAAAATAGTTACAAATCCCATAGATCTTTTCCTTAAACTTTAATTCGGATTTTTTTGGCTCAATAGCCACTGTAAATAAGCATAAATAAAATTATCTAATTTTCCATCCATTACGCCATTTACATCACTGGTTTCAAAATTAGTCCGATGATCTTTTACCATATTGTAAGGATGAAAAACATAAGAGCGAATTTGAGAACCAAAGCCAATTTCTTTTTGATTACCTTTAAGTTCTTCTGTCTGCTTTCTTTTCTTCTCTTCTTCTAGCTGGAATAACTTTGCCCGTAACATATTCATTGCAGTTTCTCTATTTTGCAATTGGGATCGCTGAGCCTGCGATGAGGTAACAATACCAGTAGGTAAGTGGGTAATTCGAACTGCACTAGAAGTCTTATTAATATGCTGACCTCCAGCACCACTTGAGCGATAAACGTCAATTCTTAAATCATCTGGATTAATATCAACCTCAATACTTTGATCAATCTCTGGTATTACTTCTACAGAAGCAAAAGATGTATGCCGTCTTTTTGCCGAATCAAAAGGAGATATTCTTACTAATCTATGAACACCATTTTCAGATTTAAGTAATCCGAAAGCATTTTTTCCTTGAATCCGGATGCTTACACTTTTAACACCAGCTTCTTCACCAGGTTCATAATCTTCAATTTCAAATTTTAAATCATGACTAGCTGCATAGCGTTGATACATTCTTAAAAGCATATCAGCCCAATCCATGGCCTCAGTACCACCAGCACCGGGATGGATTTCCATTAGAGCATTATGTTGATCATATTTATCTGATAATAATAATGATAATTCATAATCATGAAAACTTTGTGATAATGACACCATTTCTTCAGATAATTCTTCACTCAATTCAGGATCTGGATCTGCTTTAAGTAATTCTAAAGCAGTTTGAGCATCATCGAATTTTGCTTCAAGTTGCTTAAAGTTTTCACTTTTTTCCTTCATTCGATTAGTATCATTAATTAGGCTTTGTGCTTGTTCTTGATTATCCCAAAAACCTGGCTCTGCCATTTTTTGCTCATTAATCGCAATACCTTCATTTAATGAATCGAAGTCAAAGAGACCTCCTGAAATGCTCTAACTTAGGACTAAGATCATTTAATTCTGCTTGAATTTCACTAATCTCCATTTTTATTTTCCTCACATTATAAAATTAATTTTTACTTTAATAATAGCAAAAAAGAGAGACATTATCTGCCTCCCTTTATTTTTATCGACTAATGTTTTGTCTTATTTGAGCCTTCATAAACAGACGGGTGGCATCAAATTCGATATTACTGATCATTTCTTCAAACATTCTATAGCCAGCTTCTTGATATTCAACTAATGGATTTAATTGTCCATATCCTCTTAGACTAATAGATTGTCGTAATTGATCCATGGCATCGATATGATCAGTCCAGCGTTCATCTACAACACGTAAGATAACAACTTTTTCAAATTCTAACATTTGTTCAGGATCAGCAAGTTGTTTTTCTTTTTCAGCATAATTATCTTCTGCAATCTGATATAGACGCTTCTTAAGTTCTTCTGCACTTAAGTGCTTCATATTAAGCTTTTTAGTAGTTTCCTCATCAGTAATAGCAGATGAAATAAAATCTCTTAATTGATCATTACGCCAGTCTTTTTTGTCGCCTTGGGTATACATATCAATCTGATGATCAATAGTCCGCTTAATCATTGGCATTAAAACAGGTTTCAATGATTTATCTTCAGAAATAACCTGCATTCTTTCCCCGTAAATAATTTCACGTTGCGTACGCATAACATCATCGTATTGCAAAGTTTGCTTACGAGTATCGTAGTTGTTACCTTCAACACGCTTTTGCGCTGATTCAACTTGCTTAGTAATCATACGTGATTCAATGACTTTGTCGTCATCATTATCAGATATTCGATCAAGGAATAATTTTACTCGATCTCCACCAAAACGCTTCATCAAATCATCTTCTAAAGATAGATAAAATCTTGTTACACCAGGATCACCCTGTCGACCAGATCTACCACGAAGCTGATTATCAATACGACGAGATTCATGACGCTCAGTACCAATAACAGCTAGACCGCCTAATTCTTTAACACCTGGCCCTAATTTAATATCAGTACCACGACCAGCCATGTTAGTAGCAATTGTAACTGCTCCTCTTTGACCAGCATTCATAATGATCTCTGCTTCTTTAGCATGGTTTTTTGCATTCAAAACTGCATGTGGAATACCTGCTTGGTTAAGCATTTGGCTCAAACGTTCAGAACTTTCAATAGCAACAGTACCAACCAATACTGGTTGTCCTTTGGCGTGACGTTCCTTAATTTCCTTTACTACAGCTTCAAATTTAGAATCTAAGGTTGGATATAAAATATCCGGTAAGTCTTTACGAGCAATAGGACGGTTAGTTGGAATAGTGATTACTTCCATGTTATAGATCTCACGAAATTCTTCTTCTTCCGTCTTAGCTGTACCTGTCATACCTGCGAGCTTTTTATACATTCTAAAGAAGTTCTGGTAAGTGATAGTCGCTTGAGTTTTAGACTCTTCTTGAATCTTAACCCCTTCTTTTGCTTCAATAGCCTGGTGAAGTCCATCAGAATAACGACGACCTTCCATTACACGTCCAGTGAAAGAATCAACAATCATAACTTCGCCATTTTGAACCACATAGTCGATGTCTTTCAACATAATGTAGTTAGCTCTTAAAGCTTGATCAATATGGTGAACTAAAACTTGGTTGTCAATGTCATACAAGTTTTTCAAACCAAAGTGTTCACAAGCTTTTTTAATTCCTTGATTGGTCAAATTAATTGTTTTGGTTGGCCAATCAATCTTGTAGTCACCATGGTCTTCATCATCATCTACATCGTCATCACTTTTATCTTCAACTAAGGTTTTAACAAAACGATCAGCACGGATATATTCACTATTTGCTTGCTCTGCTTGTCCAGAAATAATTAACGGTGTTCTAGCTTCATCAATTAAAATTGAGTCAACCTCATCGATAATTGCATAGTTAAGTGGACGTTGAACCATTTGATCTTTGTAGACAACCATATTGTCTCTTAAATAATCAAATCCCAACTCAGAGTTAGTTGAATAAGTAACGTCACAGTTATAAGCATCTCTCTTTTCATCTGCAGACATTGAATTAAGGTTTAACCCTACAGATAAACCGAGCCACTTATATAATTGCCCCATTTCACTTTCATCACGGCTAGATAGGTATTCATTAACTGTTACCACATGGACACCTTTTCCCGTTAGAGCATTTAAATAAACTGGTAAAGTAGCAGTTAAGGTCTTACCTTCCCCAGTCATCATTTCTGCGATATTACCGTAATGCAGTGCAATACCACCAATAATTTGAACACGGAAAGGATATAATCCTAAAACTCTTTTTGCACCTTCACGTGCTGTAGCAAATGCTTCTGGTAGAATATCGTCTAACGTTTCACCATTTTCTAAACGCTTACGAAATTCTGGTGTCTTTGCTTGGAGTTGCTCATCAGATAATTTTTCGTACTCGTCTCCTAAAGATTCTACCTTAGTTGCTAATTTTTCAAATTTCTTTATTTCTCTTCTATCGTTATGGTAAATTTTTTTT
>DBFNNF010000231.1:0-10117 GCA_048407585.1 Lactobacillus johnsonii
GCAAGTTCGTCTTTATTTAACCATTCTTCTATAGTCATTTATATATAATTTTATATATAAAGAGAATAAAAGAGGCAGATTACTCTGCTCCTCTATTCTTTCTTTTACTGAGTTTTACATCAGATTGTTCTACTCCAAAGACAATATATTGCCCTTTTTCTGCCTTAATAGAAGGCATATATTCAAGTTCAAAATCAATATCTTTAGTATTGTATACAGTTTTTGCATACACGTTTTCACGAAAGTTACGAATTAAACTTTTAGCTAGATTTAATGCTTCGGTTTTGTTTATTGCTTTTCCAACTACTTCATGATTACGTTTTAAACGAATCTCAATAGTTCGATAAAGTTTACAACGACCTTTACGTCTTGAACTAATAACTTTATAAGGCTTCTTACGAGTATCTTTAGTACCAGATTTTATAGTAATAATAATACCAGCACCTTCAAAATCAAACATTCCTTTTTGTTCAAGAAAATCTGCAGCAAATATATTCATATCTTTAGTTAGAACTGGAGATCCAGATTTTTTTCAGCTTCTGGTAGCATCTTGTACTACAGTTATACCTTGTTTAAAAGCGTCGATTTTAGCTTCATCTAAGGTATAGGCCTGAATTTCTAATTTGCGCATATTTAAATAAATGTAACATCGTCAGAATAACCATTGATCTCACAATATGCAACCATTTTTAGAAGTCTACAAAATTCTAATCTACCTATATTAAGTATGTCTGAATTAATATTAAAAACACTAGCTCTGTTAGAGCCTGTAGTTTCAACGGCAATAATATTAGCTTGAAAAGTCCAGTCTTTAGGAGTGTATCCATATTCTTTTTTACAGAATTGAAGTAACATCCATAGGTACATTCCCATTTGTCTATGATAATGAAAATTCCAAAAACTTCCATTCATAAATTGTTCAAGTAAATGACCCGTAGTCTTTAAATCATTAAGAGTAATTATTTTATTATCTTTATCAATCGTCCAATTATCAGCTTTCATTTTTAATTTTAATATACATTTACTATTATTATATTCGCCAATAATATCTATGAACAAAGCATCTTCATTATAAGATTCAAGACCTTCAGGTCTTACTAAACTTACTATTGAAGGATTGTTAGATAACGATTCTAAACAATTACTGCAAATTGTACGATGTTTATCATTTAAAATTACTAAATCGCCTTCTATTAAATCTTTGCAGTTTTGATAATAATTTAATCCAGATTTTATTATATTTTGGATTCTACTCTCATTTAAATTATTTTTATAATAATCTATATCAATACAGCTTTTGGTAATAGATTCTCTAATAGTATAACCTTGTTTTCTATATTTAATAATACTATCTATCACCATACCTAATTTTGCTGTAGGTTTATTATATGAATCACCTAATTTAAAAGACTCTGGTTGTAAAAATAATTCATGTATAGCTGTTCCTAATTCTAAAGAATTAGTTGATTTATTTTCTATACCATTATTATATAAACTTGGACTACCACCTTGATCAGGATTTATATATTTTAATCTAGAATTTGATATATAATTAGAATAAGAGCTTGAGAAATATTCTGCATCACTTATTTTACTTCTATATACACTTTCTAAGACTGGACTAAGTTTTATATCATTTAAGTTAATTGTCATTTTCCTTGCGTTTTGTCGCTGGACTACAACCTAAACAATAAGCTATATGAAGCTGGCCTTTCATGTATTTAGATAACTTATATTTCTTAGCTACTTCATTTAAGATATTTTCTTCAATATCCTCATCTAAAAAGTAGTTTTCGAAATGAATGTTCTTCTTGCCATCTGACATAATTTCTGCATTCTCAACTAAAGTATCAAAATCTGCAGAAGGTTCAGCTAATTTATAGGCTTTTATATAGGCTTCATGTAGGGCCAGTTCTAATTTATCTTTTGAGTTCATTACTTAATAGGTATTTTAAGATCATAAATTCTACGATGTCCTACTTGATAATACTGATTATGAGGAGCATCCATTAAATAACAGAATATTCCCGCATTAGTAATTTCTTTATAGTTATCGTATTTATCATCAATCATAATCGTAATTCCCTTACTTTTAATTGCCTCAACTTTACTAGCATTCCAAGGTACTGTAATTACAGGAGCACATGGCAAACCATTCTTCTGTAAACTTTCTTGAATCCATTCTGTTGGAATATTTCTTGCAGTTACATAATAGTCTACTTCAAAAGAGGGTCTATGTAATACAGGAATATTAATCCAAAACTCTTTATCTGATTCTAACTCATGTAGATGTTCAGACATCTGATAGTTTGCATTCCAGTAAGGATTCATAGCAACACCAAACTTGTCTTCATAAGCTTTATTGAAATCAAATACTACATTATCGAGATCTAATCCAACAATAGGCTTATCGATAGGGGCCATAACTCTATCATCTCCTTGAGGATATATATGATAGAATTCACATAATATCAATGCGTTAGTAGCTACTTCAGCCATTTCTAAAAGTCCCTCGTTTGTATAATCAATACCTCGTTCAAATTGATTTAAATGTTTTTTAAGAGATGAAAGAACATCTGTCCATTTCATACCTCTTTTCCATTCATTTTCTTGGTACTTACTTAATTTGCTTGTAAGAATTTTGTTGACCTCCTCAATTCCATATTGTGGAGTCAAATCGTATCTAATCTTTTGTTGTTCCATCTTTGCTAGATAATGCTTCTAAAAATATTTCACATAACTTTCCAGACAAACCTAATTGAGTTTTTGCATCAACTTGAGGTTCAAATCGAGGGACATAATTTAATTCATCCTTCTCTTCATCATATGTAAATACAATGATAATTTTTTGTCCAGAAGCAGAAGTGAACACTACTCTACAACTATCCATTAATTAATTTTGATAAGAGTTCATAGAAAAAGTCTTTATCCATGATTACTACTTCTCCTGCAGAACCAAATACTTTTTCTTTCTTAACTTGTTTATTTCAAATTACAATAAAAGGTTTATCTTTTAAAGGACATTCTTTTTTAATAGCGTGATATTGAGGTGTATTAACAGTATTTTTCAATTGTATATAACACGGTAACTTACCACTACGATCAACTAAATCCACTTTTTTATCATCCATACTTTTAGATTCAGATCTTGATGTAACTACATCTGTAAATCCAAGATTTCTAAGTTCCTGAGCAATTTTTGTCTCATATCTATGTCCTTTATTTCTACAATATGCTCCTGTTTTCCTTTTCTGAGATGTAGTTTTTTGCTTTTTCAATTAATTCTAAAGTTTTAGTCCTTCCGTACATTTTATAAAAATCTGATATATCCTTAGCTTTATAATGTCTAGGTATAAATAATACATGTACATCAGGAAATTTCTTACGAATTTTATTCATATTTTCAATTCCAGCAAGGTCATTATCATAGAATAAAATTATCTTATTGAATTTAGACTTTAACTTTGCATATTGAGCTTCAGTTAAAAAACAATTTTCAGAAATTGGAGCTATTGCAGGAATTTTATTACACGAATAAAGAGTCATAACATCCTTTAAAGATTTCGTTACAACTAAATATTCTCCTCCATTTTTTGGAAGTGCGTGAGCTCCTTGTAATCTAAACGACTTTCAATTTGAAATAAACTTATATTTTATATTTCCAGGAAAATATATACGTCAACGTTCTATATCTTCTCGAATTCCTCCATAATATCCAAATACTAATTGTCGATCTTTATGTAAACTAAATATACTTCCATTTAAAAATACATTTTTACATGAAAATACATGAAACTTTTTTAATATAGATTTATCTATACCATATTTAGATCATCACTCGAGTTCATAATCTTCCCAAGACTTATCTTCAATTTGAATAACAGCTTGAGTAGTATCATTAAACTTTTGATTTGTATATTTAATAAGAGGTTTATTTATAGTTAAATTTTTGCGGGAAACTATTCCAAAGTCATTAGCAATTATTTGTAAAGCCTTGCCATAAGGACAATCGAATTTATACATTACAACCGAAATAAAATTTCCATAAAAGTCTCCACGAAAATCTTTAAATATTAAATCTCCTTTCCTATTCCTATAAAATGCGCAGGTAGGTTTACTATCTTGCCTTAATGGAGACTTGAACAATCCTTTTTTTACAGGAATGCCCAAGTAATGCTCCATTAAAGTTTCTTCACTAACTTTACTTAAAATAAGTTCTTTAGTGATATTTATCGGTTCTAATGTAAAGACCATTAAAATTTAACTATATTATTTTTTAGAATGGCAAGTCGTCTTCTGAGCCTTTTACATTAAACGTTTCCTTAAGATCGTCTAAATCCTTATCCCGTTCTTTCATGTTAGTAGGTTGTGCAGAGTTAGCATTCTCAATATCAGTCTTTTCTCTAGCAGTTAAAGTTAAATCTTCGCCAATAACTTTTGTTCTACTACGAACAACTCCATCCTTGCCTACTGATGCAACATACTTAGGCATATTAGCAAAACCTTTATAAGGAATTAACTTGATTTGAGTTTCTTTACCAACAGAACCTGCTAAATTTTCCTTTAAATATTTAGCAAGAGCCTTAAAGCTACTTACTTCAATCTTTTCTCCTGCAGCAATTTTTGCACCTAATTCGGGATTAAGAGCATTAATGATCTGAGTAATTTTAACCATAAAGTTTTCCATTTCAGATGGATTTTCTCCATACTGAGTTGTAGCTCTCTGAGTACAATTACTTATATTACTTGGATCAAAAATAGTTTCTCGATGCTGGATACCGTCCTTTGTTTCAAATAATAAAACAAAAGCATCAGAATTACCTTCACTCTGACTAGCTACTCATTCAATACCTTTATAGGTTACATTATGAATTCCTCCACGAAGGAAAGTAGAAGTTACTTGATTTGCATTCTTTGCTACACTAAAATCAAACATTGACATATTCTTACAATTTTAAATTTTTAATAAATCTGAATTTTCTGTATCTAAATCGGTATCAGCTTTAGAAAGATCTGATTCATCAATCTTAATCATTTTAAACATACCAGGTCTACATTCCTCTATTTTAAAGAGTTGACCATATTTAGATAAAATTGTTTTTTGAGTCCCTTTAAAAGAGACTGTATTACTTTTTGTTAATTTGTTCCCATTTTCAGGATCTGAAAATACTTCAGCTTTACCGATAACTGGGATTGTAAGCTCGTTACTTTTTTGGATATAATTAACTGCTATCCGATCTCCGCATTGTGCAGATAATAAACTAACGGCTTTAGGAGACATAATTAACTTACTATCTCCTATCTCTACAATTGGTAAATCTATATTATCATATTTTGAAGGCACTTTAACAACTTTAACATTTGTAACAGCCTTCGATTCTTCGTCAAATTCAAAAGATACCTTTAGCATAATCCTTAGATTATATATTAACTTCTACAGGATTTAAAAGTGAGGGATAAATCCTTTCCCAATGAAATTCAATGTTTCCATCTTCCTTCATTTCTCCTAATACTATATCTGCATTTCGTAAATGTTCTGGTCTAGCACCACATTCTACGAATTTATCATTTGTATTAAAACTTAGAATAGTATTTGAATCTTCGTCTCTATCTAGATAACCAATAGCATCTGACTTTGAAGCAAGAATTCTACCTGCTTTTCCAAATAAGTCAATAGTCTTTGCAGTCATATCAGTATTACCGATAGCTGAATCCTTTGTATGACAAATAAGAATAATATTAGGTGCACATTTAGACACCATGTCAATAACCATCTCTAATGCTTTACGAAGAGCACTATATCCTGCTCCCATTGGTGCATCAAGTACGTCATCTCCTGTAAACTTTTGCCCTGCAGGACTATTTAAATATAATTTTAAAGCTAATGGTTTAACCATTTCTTCAAGTCTAGTAATTGTATCCAATACAATAAACTTATAAGGATATTTAGCTTCCTTAATTGCAGCACAAATTTCTTTTAAATCTTTAACAGAAGATGCTTTTACCTTTACAGCATCAATATAATCATATCCACCCCCTTCAAGGTCGATACATAATGCTCCAGGAAGATTAGCACAAGCTGTTGACTTGCCATATTTAGGTTTTGAGAAAATAATTAAATTTCTTGGGTCCTGAGTTTCTGCAGGAATTTTGTTTGTTGGTAATGTGATAGCCATATTTAAAATTTGAATATTGGTTTTTGTAAGCTATCTTTTTCTTCTGCATCTTTTGCAGCTGTATCTTTTGTTATTTCATCTTCTAACTTCTCATCTTTTCAAGATTGATATACTTCATAATTAATACTTCCTGGATCAGGAAGTTCCTCAAATCGTCCTAAACTACCTTGAAAGCCAGTACAAAAAACTTTATTTGCAACTCCAAATCGATGTTTTAATAATATTAATCCACGCATAGCAGAACCTAAAGATTCTTCTGGATATTCTTTATTAATAATAGTATATCCTCTATAAGTACTGCGTTGGTGTTTTATGGGATTATATACTGCAATACAAACATTACAGTCATTACCTGCATTACCAGAATCCTTAACATCATCAAGGGTTGGTTCTGCAAGATCCATTTTTAATCTATTTACATCACTTGTATTTCTATTTTCTTGCATAATAAAGTCAATAGATATTCCACACTTTTCTCTAAAATAAACGCAGTATTGCGAGGTTTGATCAATTTCCTGCTTTTTAGTTCTTCCATCAACTGGAGTTAATAAACCAGCATGATCAATTATTACATTTATTATTTTATCAGGATTACTTGGAATATAAATGTTTCTTCTACCTTCATCGATATCTTGAAAAGTACCTCATTGTTTTAGAAGTTCTTTCATATTACCATAGAAAGTATTAGAACTTAGCTGTTTATCAAAGATAATAAGTTTATGTATAATTGAATTTAGTCATACTCTAGACTCTTGGATATACTTATAATATTTATCAGATAGTTTTTCTCGAACAGACATTAATGTCATATAAGAGATTTCTATTCCATAAGTATCATATATATATAGATTAAGCAATTTAGCAAGTAAAACTTTTGAACTCATTTCTAGACTAAAGTACACATGTATAATATCTCTATCTGGATAATCTCGCAATATGCGATATAAATCAGAATATATTACATATGAACTTTTACCTGAACCACTTTGTCCAAATATTAATTTATAAACTCCTTTTTGGAATCCACCTGTATATCAATCTAACTTTGGCAATCCAGTTTTTAAACCTAAGTTTCTACCTTCTCTACCATTGTCAATTTCAGAATATAATTCATCTACAATAGACATTAAGCAGTATCGTAAAGTTGTTCAGTACTAACTTTGCCATTAATTCCTTTATCTCGCATTTCTTTAAATTCTTTCCATTTTTGACTGGAAACAAATTCAACCATAGAAACTTGTATAAGGTCTTTAGATTTAGCTCATTCTAGTATCTCTAATATTTCACGATGCTTTTCAATACTATGTCCAATAGTAGAAGAATATCAGAAGTAGAATTCTGACATATTTAAGAATTTCTTTGCAATATTTTTTAAACTAACTGTTTTCCCATTAAAGTATAAATTAGTTGGATAAGCTTCCTCTAATTCCATACCAAGTTCTCCAGAAAGCTTAAAATATTGTTTTATAAAATTCTGATTAAATTCAATTTCATCAGGATCATAAGTACTTGGATTATAATTTTTCCTGATTACTCCTTTCTCTTTTAGTGAATTGAATAATTCTCGTAATCTCTCTTTACCGCCTCCTTCATATCACTTTCGAAAATAGTTCCTATTTAATTTAGGATCTCCATTTTCTGTTTGAGCAATAAATGTCAAATAAACTAACAATAACTCATCAGCTGTTAGTTTATATTTAGCCATAATATTAAGAATCGTATCTAACTCCATATAATACGATAAAAAATAAACAAACGTACTACGTTAGATCTATTTATTAAAATCTATGTTCTATATCTATTATGCCTTTTTTTGGTCTAGTAGAAATCTCCTTTCCACTTAACACTATGTCTAATTGTGATTCGTCAATAGTTATATACTGTTGATTTGAATTGGAATTATTATATCAAGTTTCTTCTATAGTTCCCTTAATAACTAGTGTAAACATTTCTGCGAGTTTACCTTGTTCGAATCGACAAATTCTTCCAATCCTCTGCGTAGTCCTTGTCTTTGAACTATCTCCACTTAATATAATTCCAACACTTAAACCTTTTATATCTACACCTGCGTCGCAAGATTTTGAAGTACTTAATACACCTATAGTTTGTTGGTTAAAACTTTCTATAATGGTATTATTTTCCTTCTTTTTCTGTTTACTATGTAGAACATATCCTCGTTTCTTAAAATATTCTGCATCTTTAATAGTAGCTGAAAAAGTAATTGCTTTTTTATTACTTCTTGCATCTAATATCTTATCTGCTATTTCAAATTTCTTAGGATGAGACATTACAAAAGACTTACGTTTTCTTAACATTCTCATTCAAGCTGCTGCAAATCCTTTAACTTGAGATTCACTTCATCCTGTTTTCTTTGCATATTTACTTGCAAAACCAGGACGACTAATACAATTCATTACTGTATTAAATTCAAAATTAAATATAGAGAATAGATTTTGAAATTTCTGATTTCATTCATGATATAGAGATAAGTCTACATCAATTAAAACTTTATAATTTCTATAATCAGATAATCAGTTATTATCAACTGCTTCCTTTATATTTATGCGATCACAAACATAAGTAAACTCAGATAATCGATCTTCTTTTCCATCTAATCTTTCAAATGTGGCAGTTAATCCTAAAAAATAACGATATTTTACAGCTTTAAACATATTGATGTTATTTTCACTACATGCGCAATGAATTTCATCAATTACAAATAAATCAACTGTATATTGATTTTTGACAATAGTATTAAATATCTCTACCTTACAGACAGAAAAGAGCTGGTTTTTAGCCAACTCTCTAAGTCATTGTTCTTTTAGAACCTCTGTAGGAACTCCAATTAATACAGATAGTTTAGGATTTTTATTATGTAGTGCCTTTATCAACATACAAGTCATATAGGTCTTACCAAATCCAGTTGCAGCAACAATCGTGCCTATCCCATTACTATCTAATCAACGTCTAATAGCAAGCTTTTGACGTTCCGTTCTGTTCATCAAAGATACAAATTTTTATTTAAAAAATAAAATTTTTAGTACTAATTAATTTCCTGCAGGAGGATCAATTTCAATGTTTCGAGCATCAGCAACTCGTTGAATATTAGACATTAATGTACTTCATTTATTTATATGATAATCGAGATCATTATCTAAAAGTAATAAGATCTTATCTCTTAGTGTTTTCAGTGCAATTGTAGTTAAAGAAGAAATTTTTGGTAAAGAGCTAAGTTGAACTAGAGATCTAAATTCTGTAAAAGATAATCCTGTAGGACTAACTCTTAATTTGATATCAGGATTTAAACATAAACGTTCCTTAATAACTTCCATTCTATTTCTTGCTTTGCCGTCTTTGCCAACTTCAGTTAGCTCAATTTTTTCCTCGTCCGTTAGCCAAATTCCTTGTGCTAAAATAAATTTATCAGTAATCATTTTCTTATTAAGAACATCAAGTTTATCAAAACAAGCATCCATAAGACGATTTACTGTTACTTTTTCAAAAATAGGAGGAACACCATTAAATATACTTGCTATTGAATCATTTAGTATATCCCTTTCAGATGCTGCTCTTTGTTTATTAATATAATCTAAGATATCTTTCTTAGTCTTAATATCAGTTTCGCATTCATGAAGAATGTATCTAACAAATAGTTCCGTATTACATGAATCTCAAGTTCGATGAATATTTTCTCGAACTATAAACTTACCAGGATTCCAGGGACTAACGTTATATAACATCTCATAACAGTGCTTATATCATTTACGTAAGTCCTTTACAGATGCATCAACAAGTTTAACATCATTCCCACTTTTATCTCTCCATGTTAAGGAATCAATTGATTCTAACACGCTACGTAACTTCTCGCCAAATTCTGTCTCTTTACGCATATTTAAAAATTAAATTCTTTTTGATTACATATATCTTTTTCTTTAATAAAA
>DBFNNF010000232.1:0-6110 GCA_048407585.1 Lactobacillus johnsonii
TTATTATGTTTTTCTCTATTCAACTCAACTCTTGAGTGAATAGGTTCTTGGGGCTTATTATCCATAATATTCTTTCTCAAACTTTCTTAAAACAAGGATATTATAGCAAAATTACATTCTTAAAACTTAATTATGACAAATCTTAACTAATTAGTAAAAAAAGAGGAAAACTTATTGCTTCCCTCTTTCTATCTTATTTTAAAGTAATTGTCGTTGAAAAATGTGTGCTTTCATTTGGCTCTAAGAAGTTATTTCCCTCTTTTTTCATCCAATCAGTTAATTCGTTACTTTTAACATCAGGTAGTCCAGCAAAAGGCTCCATACATAAGAATTTAGCTTCTGGATCTGTCATTGTCCAAAGTGCTACATATGGAAAATCTTCTAAAGTTAAAGAAATCTGATGGTCAGATTTTGCACTTGATAATACAATTCCAGTTAATCCAGGATTGTTAATAATAATCAACCCATCATCAAATTCTGAATATGATAAAGGTAACGTACTCTTTTCTGCCTTAGGTACTGGAATAACTTTACCATTTCTAAATGGAATAGGATCAATTTGGAATTGAGTTAATTCTGTAACTTCTGGACTTAATGAAACTTCATAGTCAGAAAATTCCAATTCATCTCCAGCGATTGGAACATTAAATCCTGGATGGAATCCAAGACCAAAAGGCATCGTTTCTTCTGAATTATTTTTAACTAAAAATTCTACCTTTAATTGGTTAGCTTCTAACGTGTAAGTAACCATTAGACTAAAGTGAAAGGGATAAACAGTTAAAGTTTCCTCATTTTCAGTTAGGGTCAAACTTACTCTATCGTCTCCCTTGTCCACAACTGTCCAAGGATAATCACGTGCAAAGCCATGTTGCTTCATTTCATATATTTTTCCATTTAAAATATCTTTAGTGTCATTCGATTTTCCGAGTGCCGGAAAAAGAATCGGAGCATGTCTTTCCCATTCACTCCCATTCCAGATATAGTCGGCATTCGTAGTCTTATCAACTACATGAGTAAGTTGAGCGCCGACCTCATTAATTTCAACCTTTAATTGGTTGTTTTCAATTGCTAGCATCCATTGTCCTCCTAAACAATTTCGACCAATCCCATTTTGAAAATATCACGCCATACTCAATATGTCAACTGTAAGCGATAACATATAATTTATTATTGAATTCTCTATTTCTTTACTTGTTATTTAAATCTAAATACTTTTTTATTTGTTAAAAAGCTCTATGTATTTAACTTGACTTTTAATTTAGTTCTAATACAATTAAAAGTGTTCTAATACTAAAAATGATTTAAGAATTAGGACAAGTTGATACAAAGAAGGCATCCCAGACGTGGGATGCCTTTTTTCATTCCTTAGAATAATGTAGTTAACATTGCACCGCCAATAATTAAAATTAGGCCTGCAATGGTAAAGATCAAGCCTTTGCGAGTTTTCTTTTCGTGTAAGAAAATCAAACCACCTAAAGTAGAAATCACTACACAAAGTTGAGAAATAACGAAAGCCATGTTAACTCCGTTATCTTGAACAGAAAGAATGTAAGCTAATGCGGCAATTGCATAAAGAATACCTGCCCCACCACTTTGAACTGTAGATTTTTCTTTCCAAACATGTAAATTCTTAGTAACCAATGTATAAATAAATACAGCTACTAACATACCAAAAGTTTGACCGAAGAAAATAGAAACACTGTTTCCATGTAAAGCCTTTGGAATAGAACTTGAGGTAATGTATCCAAGTGAAGTTAAAACAAGCAAAATAATAGTACTTACTTGATTAGACTTGTTTCCTTCGCTTGTTCCACGATCAGTCAATGAAGTTAAAACAACTCCAATGATCAAAACTAAGATTCCAATGAAGCCGTAAAGTTTAGCTTGAGGGCTGCTCCACTCACCAAAAGCAAGCACACCAACAAGAGGAACCCCGATTAATTGTAAACCGGTAGAAATTGGCATAGTTTCAGAAACACCAATTTTTTCATAGGAAATATATTGACCAACTTGACCAATCACCCAGCAAGCTCCTCCTAATGCAGAAAGCAAGAAGAGTGACCAGCTCATTGCTGGATGCATGATTGCCATTACAATTGCGCCAAAAATAAATGAAGCAGCAACAGTACCAACGATTTGATTATAAACTGTACTATTCTTTACACTTGCAATAACTAAGGGCATAAGTCCCCAACCGATTGCTGGTAAAAACAAATAAACATATTTCATAATTTTGTATCTCTCCTAAATTTTTAAACAATTAATTCTATCAAGGATCGATACAGTCTGACAAGAGCTAATTATGAAATCCTTTTCTTTTTCATTAAAATTCTGTTACTCCGCCAAACTAGAATAAGTAAAATTGCCTCTCCAATCAAAGGCAAAAAGATAATACTTAAAGAGGTGGCACTTGCAAATAAGATATGCAAAACAACTGCTACTAAAATCATGATCCAAGAAGTCCATCTTCTAAACCATGGTTGCCAAATACTTCCCGCTAAGACGAGATAATATACACAAAGAACAAAACCCAAAATAAGTAGCCAAGTTTGTCCCTGTACTGTAAAGATCTCAGCTCCCATAAGAGCTGCAAAACCGCTGATATAGGCTAAATATGCTAAAACCAGCATCATGACAAGTCTAATAATTAAAAGCTCACTATTTTTTTGCTTCATGACTAAATTATTTTTGAAAATTACCATTCCAATCCAAGTTAGTAAAAGCAAAGCAATCACTAGACCAATAGTAAAATTCATTGCCATTTGATTAGTCATGAAAAAGACAATAATCAAAATCAAACCTAATTCATAGTAAAAATTAAGTGCAAAAATACTGCTCTTTAGCTCCATCGGTAGCCAAAGTAAAACTATCGCAATAATAAAAAAGATAGCACATCTACCTTTGAGCCCTTGATCAACTAGAGCATAGTTAGGTACATAGACCAAAATAGCAGCCAAAACTCCTAGAAGAGATAAAGCAATCTTTATCCAGATATCTTTTGTTAATTTTTTCATTCGTAAATTCTCCCTTGTTCAAATTATCGCACTTTTCAAATCTAGAATCTTCAAAAAAATTACTTACGAGAAAAAATTTTTTCTGTTAGTATGATCAGCGACGCTTTTTTAGAAATTAAATACAGGAGGAATTTTTTTGGAAGAAGTACAATCACAAACACGTCCCGAATTAAAGCCACTGACTTTTGTTGCCCATCCCTGGATGGCAATGGCTGCGCTAATGATTGGCGCATTTGTAGGGATGTTATCTGAGACATCGTTAAACATTGCTTTACCACAATTAATGAGCGCTTTTCATGTCGGAAGTGGCACTATTCAATGGCTCGTTACCGGCTATATGTTAATTATCGGTATTATCTTGCCACTTTCAAGTTTGCTTACTAAGTGGTTTACCACACGACAATTAGTCATTTTTGGTCTATGTGCTTTCTTATTTGGAGCGATTATTTCTGCTTTAGCATCTAGTTTTGAAATTTTACTTTTAGGAAGAATGATTCAAGGAATCGGGACAGGCATTGTCTTACCACTAATGTTTACTGTCGCAATGCAAATTTTCCCGCCTAATCGTCTAGGAGCAGCAATGGGTGTTTGCGCGATGGTAATTATGTTAGCTCCTGCAATCGGACCAACAGTTACCGGTTTAATCTTAGCCAAATTATCTTGGAATTGGATTTTTTGGATGTTCGTACCATTTTTGGTAGTAGCAATCATTTTTGCTATTACTTCATTAAAAAATACGACTGAAATTACTAAGCCTAAAATCGATTATCTTTCTATTATTGAATCGGCCGTAGGTTTTGCCAGTTTGGTTGCTAGCGTTAGTTTAGCCTCTGACTTAGGTTTGACTTCCCCACTTGTAGTAGGATTATTTATTCTAGCAATTGTTGTTTTGGCACTTTATGTTCATCGACAACTTATTCTAGAAAATCCAATTTTAAATTTAAAAATATTTTCTATTCCACAGTTTCGAACTGGTGCCCTGTTAGTCATGATTGATTTTGGTATTATTTTGTCCGCAATGTATCTATTGCCACAATTCATCCAAAATGGACTTTCAATTGCTGTGGCTCTTACCGGTATCATTATGCTTCCAGGCGGTATTATCAATGCCTTAACATCTGCTATCGCTGGTCGAATTTATGACAGTCAGGGTGCTAAGAGACCTACCATTTTAGGTTTTATTATTGCTTTAATCGGTGCCCTAATGCTTGCCTTAGCTACACCAACTGCTCCAGTTTGGTATATTATTTTAGCTCAGATTATTTTAATGATCGGTTGTCCGCTAGCTATGTCACCTGCCCAAACTTATGCTCTAAATGCGATTCAAGGGCCAGAGTCTGCTGATGGTTCAACAATCATGAATACCCTTCAACAAATTGTTGGAGCTCTTGCGACTGCGATTGCAACGATTTTATTAGCTACAGGACAAAACAACATCACTGGCTCTAATGCTGTCAAATTCACTAATGGTACTCACTATGGCTTTTACTTCACTTTAGTCTTAATCGTAATTGGCCTATTATTAAGCCTAACTATTAAAGAGGATAAACATTCTTAGATTTTAATACTTCTCATCAAAAAAGACCGAGGCTCCACATGAACTTCGGTCTTTTCTTATATTTATTTTTTCTCTTTAATAATATAAATTGGTCGATTCTTAACTTGAATATATACCCTACCAATATATTTACCTAAAATACCAATGCAGAGAAGTTGCAGGCCACCCAGTAGTAATATAATGCATACCATTGAAGCCCAACCAAAAATGCTTGAACCTGGGTAAAGTACACGGCGGATAATCACTGCTATCAAGCCAATAATTGATAAGATAAATGATCCTGTACCAATCCAGACAGCTAAGTTAAGCGGAGCCTGAGAAAAGTCAGCAATCCCATCCATGGCATATTTGAATAACTTCCAAGTGTTCCAGTCACTTTCACCAGCAACACGTTCAACGTTGTGATAGTCTAAGTATTTGGTCTTAAATCCAACCCAAGAGAAAATACCCTTTGAAAAACGGTTGTATTCAGGCATATTCAAAACTGCGTCTACCATTTGACGAGTCATCATTCGATAGTCACGAGCTCCTGGTACGATTTCAGTATCAGAGATCTTATTAACTACCTTATAAAACATATCGCTTAAGAAGGACTTAAATTTCGCTTCTCCGGTACGGTCCACTCTACGAGTTCCAATACAGTCGTATTCTCCCGTTTTAATTAGATCATACATTTGTGGTAAGAACTTAGGAGGATCTTGTAAGTCAACGTCCATTACAACTACATAGTCTCCAGTTGCCGCTTGAAGTCCAGCGTAAAGAGCAGATTCCTTACCAAAGTTTCTTGAAAAGGAAACAAAGTGTACATGCTCTGGATCCTTCTTGCGTAATTCTTTAATTTCTTTTAGGGTATTATCCTTCGATCCATCGTTAATAAACCAATATTCTGGTTCTAGATCAGGAATAGTATCCATTACTTTATTCACTGCGGGATAAAAAAGTGGTACAGATTCCTCTTCATTATAACAAGGAACTATAATTGATAATTTTTTCATACTTTAACAGTCTTTCTTATTACTTTCTAACGTCTACTTTTGGTTTAGTAGTTTTAATTTTTCTAAAGGTAAGTAACTTATTAATTACAAATTGTATCAAGGTAGCGATAAATGTAGAAACAGCCTTTACAATCAATTGATTATAACCAAGTTGAGTTACAAAAATAAATAGGCAGACAGTTGTAAACAAAGTCGTGATTTGTCCTACTAAATAATAGGAGATAAATCTTACTAATAATTTATCGTGAACCTTAAAGTTAAGAAAACTATTCCAGAAAAAGTTGTTGATCAACCCACAAGATGATGAAATAAAATTAGCTACTTCGACTTGCATCTTAAAGTGAGTTAGAATGGCAAAAATTCCAAAGTCAACACCTAATCCTAACACACCAATTAATACATAAATTATTAGCTGTCGCAAGTCTTCATTATGAAGTATTCTTTTAAAAATACCCACGGCTTATTTTCCCTTCTTTAATCAATCATTACTTATTTTAAACTAATTCTTTTTAAAATACTTTCTTTTTGACAAATTATTAATAA
>DBFNNF010000233.1:0-10094 GCA_048407585.1 Lactobacillus johnsonii
ATTAGGACAATTAAAAATATCCACCAAGGCAAGTAACCAAATCCCGTTACAAATAAAGATAATAAAACAACTAAAATCACACCCAGTAAAACGTGACTAATCTTTACAGGTTTTCCAATCATTACTTCATTTAAGTCCTTCACCTCAACCGCCTTCTTTCATTCTTACCTATATTATAAATTGCTTTCATAAATATGCATATTATGTTAGATACCTTATCAACAATATATGTTTACAACCTTTAGAAATTAAGTAAACGAACTATATTTTCTGTAGTTCTAGCCACATTACTTGATCCATTTTTCAAAGCAGTTGGAAGATCACACGCTCCGGGAATAATTCCAAAAATTGCAGTGAAGCCTTCACTATATAAGCTATCAATTCCCTCTCCAAGATATCCTGCTAATGAGATAACTGGCTTATGATACTTTTTACCTAATTTAGCAACTCCATATGGCGTTTTTCCAAATTTGGTTTGAAAATCTGTGCCACCTTCTCCGGTAAAGACATAGTCAGCATCCCTAATTTTGTCTTCTAGTTTGGTTACTTCAATTGCAAGATCTACTCCTTGCCTCATTTCACAAGTAGTAAAAGCCATTAAACCAGCTCCTAAACCTCCCGCTGCTCCAGCGCCTGACAGTGAGGCAACATCTTTATTCAAATCACGCTTAACAATTTTAGCGTAGTGCTGTAAATTATTTTCAAGTTTTTCAACCATTTCTGGTGTGGCACCTTTTTGCGGTCCAAAAACTCTTGATGCACCATCTTTACCAATTAATGGATTAGTAACATCACTTGCTAAAATTATCTTTACATCTCGCAGTCTTGAATCTAAGTTAGAAATATCAATTTTGTCTAGTTTATCTAAATTTCCCCCACCAAAAAGAATTTGATGATTGTTTTGATCAAGTAGTTTTGCACCTAAAGCTTGTGCCATACCGCTACCGCCATCATTAGTGCTGCTGCCGCCTAATCCAATAATAATTTCTTTAACGTTGTGATCTAAGGCATCCCTAATCAATTCGCCAGTACCAAAAGTGGTGGTTATCATTGGATTGCGCTTCTTCTTTTCTACTATCTCTAAGCCACTAGCCTTAGCCATTTCAATTACAGCAGTTGTCCCATTACCTAGAATTCCATAATATGCACTTATCTTATTTCCAAGCGGACTTGTAACTTCAACTATAACTCTTTGACCATGTGTCGCATCTACTAAAGAATCAACTGTTCCTTCTCCACCATCTGCCATAGGTACTTTAATCACTTCAGCAGCTGAATCAGCTTTTTTTATTCCCTTTTCCATCGCATCACAGACTTCTTTTGCTGTCATACTTTCCTTAAATGAATCAGGGGCTACTACATATTTTGTCATTATTAAGTCCTCTATTTTTATTCTCTATGTTCATTCTATTATTTTTCACTGTATAATACACTTAAAGAATAATACATTATGTTTTAACTATAAGCGTAAAAAAATGAAAATCGGACTTATTCAAGGAACCTCACAGAAAGAAAAAAACAAGATATTAGAGCATTACATCAAACAAGCCATCTCACCTGACGACAAATTAATCAATTTTGGGATTTATCAAGACAGTACTACTACTCTATCTTACGTACAAATTTCACTAGCAATTGCTTTATTGATTAATAGTAGAGCGCTTGATTTTGTTGTTACTGGTTGTAGTTCAGGACAAGGAATGATGCTTGCATGCAATACATTTCCAAATATTCAATGCGGCTACATCCCTACCCCACAAGACGCCTATCTATTTAGCCATATTAATGACGGTAATGTTGTTTCTTTTCCTCTAGGCCTAAACTGGGGCTGGAGCGGTGAAATTAATTTTTCAGAAACTATGAAGACCCTTTTTACTAAACCTTGGGGTAAAGGATATCCTACTAGGGAAGCAAGACGTAAAATAAAAAATACTAAAGAAGTAAAAGTCCTTAACCAGCTAACTAAAAAAACTATGATTTCTTTTCTTCCAGATCTAAATGCCGAAATCCTTATTCCAGTTCTTAATTATGATCCTGTTTTTGATTTTATTGTAAAAAATGGAACAGATCACGAATTAATTGATACACTTAGAAAAATCAAAGTTGAACGTAATAAATAAGACTTCTGCCCTAGACAAAGGCAGAAGTCTTATTTTCATACGGATAAATATGCCTAGAATTTGATTGAAACTCTTTCACAGAAATTATCTTATTTGCTTCATCAAATTTAATAATTGATACACCATCAAACTCACTAATTCTATTTTGATAATTACATTTAAAATACCATTCAACAAAAGCTATCTCATTAGCAATCCAAATATTCTTAATTGGCCATTCCAATACTTGCCCATTCTTATTCCAATCTTTATACCAAGCTATAATTTCAGCTTTATTTCTATAGATTGGCCCATAACATTCACTTTTTATTGAAAGTATCTTCAAAATCTTCAAAGTTTGGAACAATCCACGACTTAAAATATCTTTTTATTATTTGCTCTTTACTCTTCATTGTCATGCTGTCCTGCTTTTCTAAAAATTACAGAAAAAGGTAGAAATAAACTTCTACCTTTAACATCCTAGCTTTATTTAACTTTAATCGCCTTACTATAATCAAGTCCCTGCAACATCTTTGCAAAATTAGGACGTTTAGTCTGTTTATCCATTACTTCACGCAAGCCTGGCGTTAAAGCTTGCTGTTTTTCTTCTTCATCTGACAACTCAGTAATTACTTTATCTCCTTTACCTGCAACCACTTTTGCCGCAAAATTAGCATCAATTATTTGGGCCCTCCCAGCAGCTACTAAATTAGTGTATTTTAAGGCATCTTCAGCTGCTTCTTGACTCATTACGTCTCCCACAATAATTAATTTTGTCTCTTTTCCAATTACCGGTCTAAATAATTCTGCAAATGTTTTATCAGAGTCTTTCGGTTTTGCCTTATAGTCCGGTAATGATAAATGAATATAGTCAAAGTCAAAATTATTTGTTAAGGCATCAACTAATTTTGTTGATTCGTGCCAGGTATAACCTACATTACCTGGATTAATTTCTTCTGGACTAATCCGATAACCAATAATAAAGTCCTGTGGAGCATACTTTCTCACAACTTCGAAAACTTCTTTAGCCACAGCTAATGGGAATGCTTCGTACTCTCCCCACTTATCTTGACGATGATTTGAAAAGCGAGAAAAGAACTGTTGAATTAAATAATGATTGGCACCGTGAATCTCTACTCCATCAAAACCAGCTTCAATTGCTCGCTTAGTCGCTCTACCAAAATCTTTAACAACTTGTTCTACTTGTTCAGTAGTAAAAGCCTGAACTCCATAAGGTAAAAATGGATAATTGGCACTATCTGGAGCATATACTGGCAACCCTAGATGTGCACGATAATTTGCTTCTCGTCCTGTATGAGCAATTTGAAGTAGAGCTTTATTTCCACCAGATTTCATGGCTTTTGCCATCTTAGTCAAACCAGGTAAAAACTTATCATCATAAACGGCTAATTGTGTTCTATTATCCGCCCAAGTGATTGCAGGTCCACCTGCTGGGCTCACATAATTATATTCTGAAATTACTAAACCTGCAGAATTGGCACGTGCTTTCCAATAAGAAATTGTATCTTCATTAACCATGCCATTTAACCCACTGTTGGTAAGCATCGGTGGTTGCACCATTCGATTGTTAATAACTGCACCATGTTTAAAAGTTACTTTGTCGGATAATTTTTTCATAACAATGACACTTTCTATAATCTTCTTACTTTTTATTAGTTTATGATTATAGTATAGTGCTAATTTATTCTTACGTAAAGTAAGTTATCCTATTATTCGAATTTTAAAACTTCGTCAACTGGATACCGAACTGACTTAAGTTCTTCTACATTTTTATCTGGTTTTCCAATAGCAATCCCCATTACTGGAACATACTGCTCTGGATCAAGTCCCATTACACTTGTAGCTTTCTTTGCATCATAACCAGCCATTGCATTTGTTTCATATCCATGTGCTCTAGCAATTAACATCAACTGCATTGCAGCAAGTGAAGAATCAACTATTGCATCCGCCGTAAGCATTGTTTTATCTGCATGCTCATATAATGGTAAAAATGTATTATAAACTTTATCTAATTCTTCTTTTGAAATTCTCTTTTCTGCATACATTTGATCCCATAATGCACGATACTTCTTAAAGGCTAGTGTATTACCAAAAATCTGAATAACTGCACTTGAGGTATCAATTTGTGGATTATTAAATGGCATATAAAATTCATGTAATTTCTTCTTACCTTCATCAGTATCCACTACTACAAATTGCCATGCTTGTAAATTACATGCAGAAGGCGCAGTAGTTGCTTCTTTAACTATCTCTCTTAATTCAGACCGTGGAATTTTCACATTTTTATCAAAATGCCGAATCGAATGACGATTGAGTAATACATCCCCAAAATTATTGTTTTCAAATTGTGCCATATATTTTATCCTCCTATGTTTATTAGCGCTTACATTGAGTATTATAGTATAAAATTTATGGCATAGAAAAACAGAGAGATTATAATTTATAACCTCTCTGTTTTGTATTACCAAATAGTAATTCTATCTTCAGGATCTAGCCACATTCCATCTTCTGGAGTTACATTATAAGCTTCGTAAAACTCGTCTTGATTCTGAACTGGAATATTAACTCTTGTTGGTTGTGGCGCATGTACGTCTGATTGAACTTCTGCTGTAATTGATTCTGGACGTTGTTTTTGCATCCAGCTCTTAGCATAAGTTTCAAAGAGATCTTTCATCTCTCCGCCTTCTGCTTTATTAGCAGCAATTGCACAAGAAAGACCACTTAAATCGGCAATGTTTTCAGAAACAATTTGCTTACCATTTAACTTAGCTGGCCCATACTGTAAGCCATCGAAAATATCTGCAACTGCCTTAGTACGTTTATTGAACTCAGCAAAGTCTTCTTTAGTCCACCAGTTCTTCATATTACCCTTTTCATCAAATTGAGCTCCATTATTATCAAAGGCATGGGAAACTTCATGACCAATGGTTGCTCCAATTCCACCATAATTAGCTGCTCGAGATTGTTTTGCATCATAAAACGGTGCCTGCAAAATTCCAGCTGGGAAGGTCAAATCATTCTTTTGTGGATCATAACAAGCATTGTTTAAGTTACCTGGCATTGCCCAAACGCTGCGATCAGGTTCCTCATTTAGTTTTTGCAAATTATCTTTAATTTTTTCTTGATTAATAAGAGCTTGGTTTTCATATAAACTCTTATTTAAGTCAACTACCAGTCGGTCAAAAATAGCTTGATTCTTTTCTGGATAACCAATCTTGAGTTTTAGGGCTTGCAATTTAACAATAGCCTGTTTCTTAGTAGCTTCTGAAAGCCATGAATTATTTTGAATTCTTTCTTCGTAAACCTTCAGCATATTTTTGATCATGCTAATTACATCATTCTTAGCATCATCCCCAAAATAAGTTTTACCGTAGTAAATTCCGACAACTTCATCAAAAGCCGCATTTGCTAAACGGTATGCATGCTTATCTTGGGCTGGCATTTCAGGCACACCATAGACAGCCTGTCTAAATGGAAAAGCTGCTTCTCTAAAGTCTTGAGATAAGTAATTAGCTCCCCCATTAATAAACTTAACAATCATCCAACTCTTGATTTCGTCAAATTCACTATTATTTAAGAATTCATTGATATGATCAAAATAACGTGGCTCGGCTTCAATTACTTGATCAGGTAGTTGAGGCAAAAGTTGTTTTAAGAAAGTATTGATGTCAAACTGTTCAAATTTAGCTTCAAAGTCTGCCAATTTAACTGGATTATAGATAGCTGCATAGTCAGCCCATTCTTCAGTCGACTTTAAAACTTTGGCAAGTTTTTTATCAAATTCAATACCCTTACTTGCCCAAGTCTTTGCTTGTTCTTCCTCTACTCCAGCCATCACAAGTAGCTTAACTGTTTGCTTTTCCAAAGTAGAAAGCAATTTTTCGGCATCCTCACTTTGATATGCAGTAGTATCTGGCAAAAATGTACCTGGTCCTTCTGCATATAAGGCATTATGATCAGTATCCTTCATATCTTCCATTACAAAAATATTAAATGGCAAATCATATCCTTTTACAAATAAGTCAGCCGCTTGCTTATTAAATTCTTCAAAACTCTTTAATGAAGTTAATCTTTCTAAATCAGCTTTAATAGGCTGAGCCTGATCTTTATTTCTCTTGTCAAAATCAATCGCTAACTTATAAAGATTAATCGCTTTTGCAAAATTAGGTATGCTAGGAATTTTCTTTTTGCCCTCAGCAAATTCGGCAAAATCCTTCATCAATTGATCTTCAATCCGCATGTCTAAAATCAAATTAATGCCTGTTGAAGTTCGATCAGCTGGAATTTTTGCTTTTGAAAGCCATTCTGAGTTAACTGCCAAGTAAAGATTATCTTGTGGTCTAGTATTAATATCAGGCTTAGTTAAATCACCTGCACCACCGCGAACACTAAAGTATTTTTTCATTTAATTACCTTCCATTGAAATTATAAGATTAATTAAATGATATCATGATTAAATTAAATTCAAAATATTGTACTAAATAAAAAAACGTACTACTTCTATGACTAAAAATAGTACGCTTCTTAATCTAGTTATGTGTAAAGTTACTTAAATTGATTCCAATAATTATCATTTGATTCTACAATGGGTCTTCAGGTAGTTTATGCATTTGAATTAATTGATCATAAATAATTGCATACTGTGTAGAATTTTCTTTATCTACTAAAATTTTCTTCAATTCCATAAAGTCTTTTTCCCTATATTGAAATTAAGAAAGGACAATGTTGCTTTTTACTAATCTAACAACTTACCTGCCTGATCTCGTTTTAAGTGTGTGATATATTTTGGTTCTTGTACATTTTTGGTTTGGTCTTTTATCCAATTAATTACGTGAGCAGCTAAACTATCACACATCTCAAAAGACGCTTCAATTTGAGCTTTAGTTATGCCATCGATATGCACGCCTGCCGTGACACATAAATTTCCAGATAACTTTGACACTATTTTTTCAGCAAATCTTTCAGCTAAAAAAATATCCTTATGTTTCCTTCCGTCATGACTATCAAAATAAATTTTTTCTACTTTTTTCGTCTTATAGTCATAAGTTACAACACCGCCTAAATGAGGAATATTACCACCACTTAAAGTTACTACTATATCTTTATTCATTAATGAGGCATCAGCATAAATTGTATAGTTTTCTCTTGTAACCGAAAAAATTTTCCTAGGCATCTGTTCTACTCCATCTTGGTCCAGCTTCATTGTCTATATTTAAAGCATCCAATACCTTCATAGTTTGATGATTAACAATATCTTGAATTGTTTTAGGATGATCATAAAAAGATGGTATAGGTGGAATAATATGGACACCAATCTTGGCCAATTTTGTTAGGTTTTCTAAATGAATCGGAGAAAGAGGCGTCTCTCTTGGCACTAAGATTAACTTTCGCTGCTCTTTAAGCATTACACTAGCTGCACGCATAATTAGGTCTTCATCAAATCCAATACTTATTCCAGCAACTGTCTTCATGCTAGCAGGAGCAATCACCATACCATCTACTCTAAACGAGCCACTAGAAATTGCAGCCCCTAAATCTTGATTATCATAAACAAAATCAGCTAATTGCTCAACTTCATCTAAAGAATAACTGGTTTCAAGCTGGATATTTTCCTTTGCCCAATTACTCATCACTAAATGAGTTTCAACATCATCTAATTTACTGAATTTTTCTAGTAAATCTATACCATAAATACTCCCCGAAGCTCCAGAGATTCCAACGATAATCTTTTTCAAAATTAATCAATCCTTATTTCAAATACTTTTTCCAATCAGGTACATTCTTAAACTTAGCACGAATAAATTGATCTTTCATGTCAAATGGAACTGTTCCATCAACAATCGTTTTAGAACTCATCCCTTTTACTCTAATTGATTTAGGATCATATTGTGGGCGTTCACTTGGATCAAGAGGATGGTTTCGCATCCCAGGAATGCAAATAAAATCTTGATCTGCCTGAAAACGCGTATTCATTGTCCAAACCACATCATTCATATCAAAAATATCTACGTCTTCGTCAACTAGCCAAACAGTCTTAAGTTCTTTAAAAGCACCAAAAGCTAAAATTGCAGCTTGTCTTTGAATTCCTTCATCAGCTGGATTATCTTTGTGGATTTGCATAATGGTCATTAATTTACCGCCGCCTGCAGGTGGATTATAAACATTAACAACTTTACCTGGAATTGCTTTATCAACCAGCTCCAAAATAGAAGCTTCGGTTGGAATACCTGCCATTGAAACATGTTCTTCACTTGGCCCAATAACTGATTGCATAATCGGATTATCTTTTCGATGAGTCACCGCAGTGATTTTAACAACGTTAACTGCAGGATTAGCTGGACCATTGTAGCCAGGAAATTCAGGCATTGCAAATCCAGAATTAGTATTAATATCTTCCTGCATTGTTTGATTTGGCATAATGTAACCTTCAAGAACATATTCACTTCTAGCTAATGCTGACTCATCAACAGACACACCATCAACTAACTGAACTGGCTCTTGCCTTAAAGCACCGGCAACATCTAATTCATCATAGCCTAATGGTGTTGTAGGTGGTTCAAAAGTGGCCCCAATCGTTACTGCAGGATCAAGTCCGATATTAATAGTGATTGGCATTGGCTTATTCAGCTTTTCAAATTCTTTTTGAAAATGTCCAATATGACGTCCACCGGGCATAATGTACATTCCAAGTGTATCTTTATCCTCTAAAACCATTCTGTGAATAGTTACATCAGTCATAGTTTTATCAGGATTAGAGCCTTTTACTAAACCACAAGTGATGTAAGGACCAGCATCATATTCCGTATTAGTTGGAGCTGGCACTAATTTTCTAATATCAAAATCAGGATCACTTGCCAAATGTACTACTTCTTGAGCTGGCGCATCTTTCTTATCAACTTTAATTGGGTGAACAGGATTTTCAACTGCATCCTTTAGAAAGCGGCCGAGCGTCTTATAATCATGATGTAAAATTCGTCCATCACGTTTACGACTTGCCATCAATCCAATTAATACACGCGTATTAGGAAATCCTTTCAAATTATTAAACATCATAGCTGGCCCTTCTTTAGTAGGTCTTTCAACTGTTCCACCAGCCCCAATATAACGATAAACACCAGAAATTTCTGCATCTGGATCAATTTCGACATTAGTTTCATGATAATCTTCTGGATTATCTTTAATTTCACGTAATACTTTTCTTAAATCCCATGGATCTTCAGGTAATTTAGTCATTTTAATCTCCTCTTTTACTTTGCTTTACGTCTATCATACGAGCCAAATAAAAGATTTATCAATTCTATCTGCTACTTTAACTATTCCAATTTGGCATTTCAAATTGTCTTAAATAATTCCAAAAATCATTTTCAGTCTTTGAATGTTTTCCCTTATTTCGAATAAACAATAAAGTACTAGTAGATGTAGGCTTAATTGGAATAAAAGTTAAATTAGGATTTTTATTTTGAGGATGCATTAAAATAGCTACACCCTGATTATTAGCAATCATTTGAAAAATCGAACTCATCCGATCACTTATAAAAGAAATTTGAGGGTAAAAACCCGCCTCTTTACACAAACTAATTACGGGATCATATAACATGCTGTTTTTTGCAAGCATAATAAAATGCTCGTTTTTTAGATCTGCTAAAGTTATTTCTTTTTGCTTGGCTAACGGATATTGTTTATTTAAACAAAGAGTAAAGGATTCTTGCGCAATTATAATTTTCTCAAAATTAAGTTTTTCCGGTGTCATCGATCTAATAAAAGCTAGGTCAATCTCTTTCCGTTCCAAAATACTTGGTAATTTATTAGTTTCACTTTCTTGTAAAGATATCCAAATCTTGGGGGTTATTTTTTGATAATTCATTATTTGCTTGAAAATATCATAATTTGCAAAAGTAGGAATCATTCCTAATTTAATTTTATATTTATAGGCAGTATGAAAATTTTCACTTTCTTTATTAATCGAATCAGATA
>DBFNNF010000234.1:0-9804 GCA_048407585.1 Lactobacillus johnsonii
CATTTTTCTTTACAAGAGTTAACCTCGGTTCGTTTAATTTCAAAAAAAGCAAAAAATACAACTTTAGCTTTTAAGACAAAAATTGGCAAAATTGATAATAACGCTGAACCAGGTGACTATGACTACGTAGTGCAACGTACAATCGGCCAATTAGAGCATTTTTGGCAAAATCAGCAATTAGATTATCAAACTCAAGAGTATCCACTTACTCAAACAAGTCCTAGCTCTTTACTAAATGGGGTTTGGACAAAAACGAGTGGGTTTGATGAACGTTTAAGTAAGTTTTTGCAGCCAGTCAAAGCAGATTCAAGGTATGCAGAAGCCTATTTTGTTGCGCGGACAATTTACCAACAGGTAGCCTTAAATAACTATCGCTATCAGGATTTTCTAGTTTTAGCACCTAATTTAAGTGAATATGAAACATATTTAACTCCAATTTTAAGGCAAAACCAGATTCCTTTCTTTAATGATTTGCAAAGAGAAATGAAATACCATCCCCTAGTAGTTGCTGTTGAAAATCTACAGCAAATTTTTAAGCGTGGTTTTCAAACGGATAATGTAATTGCTTTAATGAAGACGCAGTTATTCATCCCTGACTGGTACAAAAATTCTGCTCGCTATCAAAATGATGTTGACCTACTTGAAAATTTTGTCTTAGCTCATGGTATCAAAGGCAAGCTATGGACTAAGCCATTAAAGAATTTTGTAGATGCAGATGTAATTGCGTTAGATAAATCTGAGAAAGAAGTAGAGGATCTTGATCGACTACGAGAGTACTTTATTGATGCTTTAACTAAGTTTTTTGAGCAACTTGATAAAGAAGAGGATCCCCAAACTGGAGTAACAGTTTTCTGGAATTTTCTAATTAAAAATCGTGTTGCGAAACGTCTAGAAAGTTGGCGCAAAGAAGCTAATGATACTGGTGATTTACAATTGGCCCAGCAACCAGAGCAAGTTTGGTCAACTTTAACTGACTTATTAAAGGACTACTTACTGGTAGCAAATAAGTTTTCTGTAGATCAATTTTTTGATTTGTTAATTAGTGGCTTTAGTGAAGCTAATTTCTCACAAATTCCGTCTACTCTTGATGCAGTTAACATTTCTGAATTAGGTATGGTTCAAGGCCAAGGATATAAACAAGTTTTCATTATTGGTGCAACTAGTACTAACTTGCCCCAAATTGAAAAAATACCAGGTTTCTTTAGCTCTGAAAATTTAGAGCAGCTAAATGAAGGAAATGAAGCTAATGGATACTTAGAAGATCAGCAAAAGATCAATAACTTAGACCAAAATTACCAATTTGGAAATGCTTTGAGCTTGGCTAGTGATAAGATTTATATTTCTTATCCAGTAATTAATACTGCAAATGAACAATTAGAACCTTCAATTTTTTATAAGCAGTTATTAAAGTTAACCCGCGCTGATGAATTTTCCCAACATGATTTACCTCAGAATAATGGAGAGGTCTTAACTTTTATAACTAATCCAGAAGCAAGTTTAGGTTATCTGACTTACTTAAAGAATAAAGCAGCTGCTGATGTAGAGTCTCTACTAGATATGACGGAAGAAAAAATTGGTGAAATAGCGAAAAATGTGCTTGAAGGGAGCAGTTTTAAGAATATACCTCAAGATCTTTCGCCTGATCTAGCCCAACAACTGTATGGTGATCGTATTGAAACTTCCGTTTCACAACTAGAAACGTATTATCAAAATTCTTTTGAATACTTCCTAAATTATGGCTTACATTTGAAGAAACGCTTTGAAAATGAACTTGATGTAATTCAGGCGGGAAACTACTACCATGAAACTTTTGATTATCTAGTTAAAAGGATTAAAGAAAAGAAGTTAAACTTTGCTGATCTAACGGAGGAGAAGTTAGACGAGATTTTAATTGAAGTAAGAGAAGAATTAAAAGAAAAAGGCAGATATCGTCAGCTTTTAAATGATCCATTCAATAAATACCTATTCCATAAGTTAGACCAAACTACAGCTAATGTTGCTCATTACTGGCATAGCCATGTAAATAAAACAACGTTTAGACCACAATATTCCGAATTAAGTTTTGGTAAAAATCAAAAGGTAAGTGGTCTTTCCTATAGCTGGAAAGATGATAATAATAAAAAGAAAATTGTCGATCTTCGGGGAAAGATGGACCGAGTTGATTTGGCTCAAGTAAACGATCGAGTTTTAGGTGAAGTGATTGATTATAAGTCATCCGCAAAAAAATTTGACCTAGGTTTATTTGCAAACGGAATTTCAATGCAGATGATTTCCTACTTAGAAGTTTTAAAAAACAATAACAAGTTTTTTGCTCAAGGTAAGGATTTAGATGTTTTAGGTGCGTTTTATCAAAATATTACTAGTAGTCTTGAACGTTTGAGTAGTGAAAAGATGATCTTAAGCAATTATCAAATTAAGGATTTAGCTAAAGAGAGTACTAAGAAATTGATGTATAACGGCATCTTAATTGCAGATGAAGAAATGCTAGATCTAATAGAACCTGGAATGGAAAAAGATCGTGCTGTCTCTGATCTATATACCAGTGTTAAACGAAAAGTAAACGGCGATATTAGCTGGCCACAAAACCAGAGTTTTACTCCGGATCAACTAGACTTGCTATTAGCTTATAACTCCTACTTAATAAAAAATGCTGGTAATGAGATTTTGTCAGGAAAGATTGAGCTAGACCCTTATTCTTATGGGCAACAAACATCCCTTACTTATTCTGACTTTAAAGACATCTTCTTCTTTGATGCAATGCTTAAAGAAAATAACTATCATAAGATTAAATCTATTGATAAAAAGACACTTTTGACCCTAATAAAAGAAAAATTAGACTTGGATGGTGAAGAATAGTTGACGCAATTTACTAAAGAACAAAATCAAGCAATTAACGATTATGGGAAAGATATCCTAGTTTCAGCATCCGCTGGTTCAGGAAAGACCACAGTATTAGTTGAACGTGTTTTGAAACGCATTTTATCTGGTACACCAGTTTCGTCGCTTTTGATCATCACTTTTACTAAAGCTGCTGCTCGTGAAATGAAGGAACGAATCAAGCAAAAAATAAGCGATCAAATTGAGAAAGAGCCTAATAATCAATTTCTTCGTAGCCAATTACTAGATGTTGATACTGCAAATATATCTACAATTGATTCTTTTTGTTTAGATGTAATTAGACGTTTTTATTATGTAATTGATCTTGACCCACAATTTAGTGTTTTAACTGATGAAACCCAAGCTGAGCTTTTAAAAGAGCGTGCCCTCCATGAAATAGAAATTGAGTACCTTGAAAAAAATGATCAAGAATTTCAGGATTTTTATGATAATTTTTCTGGTGATAGGGATGCTGAAGGAGCTCGAAATCTTTTATTGCAGTTGTACAATACTGCAGTTACTGAGCCTAATTATGAAAAATTTCTCAATAATCTACCTAGTTCTTATCAAGTTCAAGATAATATAATTAAATCGGACCTGTGGCAGACTCAAATTAAACCGCTTTTAATAAAAGAGATAAAGGATCTACAAACTGAAATAAGACAGCTCTTTGAAAATCCTCAAATGGAAAATCCAGATTTAGTGAAGGTTAAGGAAAACTACGATATCTTTACCAGTCGTTTAGAGCAATTCTTAAATGCTTTGGAAGATGATCATTCTTATAATGAAATTCGAGCTAGTTTAATGAATTGTAAGTTTGAAAAGAACATTCGCAAGTCTAAAAAGTGGTCAGAAGAAAGTCTTGAAACTTACCAAGAAAGTCAAAAGCTAAAAACTGATTTAAATGATCAACTTAAGAAGATTTTTGCCAACTTTTTTGTAGTAGAAGAAAAAGAACAGATAAACATTCTCAAAAAGTCAGAAAAAATAGTTAAGACCATTGTTAATACCGAAAAAAGATTAATTAAGAGATTTGGTCAATTAAAACGAGAACAGAATTTAATTGACTATAGTGATATGGAGCAATTTGCTTTCAGCATTCTTACAACCGATACTTCGAATGCTCATATTGCCCAAGAATACTATCAAGAAAAATTCAATGAAATCTTAATTGATGAGTATCAAGATGTTAACGCGTTGCAGGAAAATATCATTGCAGCTATCAAAAAGAAGGGCCAAAACAACCTATTTATGGTTGGAGATATAAAACAATCTATTTACGGTTTTAGACAAGCACGTCCTGACTTGTTTTTAAGCAAATATCATGCTTATGGACAGAATGATGATAGTGAAAAAATTATCTTATCAGATAATTTTAGGTCAACAAAAAGAGTTACTAAGACAGTTAACTCTTTATTCAATCCAATTTTAACTGCAAATTTTGGCGGAATTGATTACAAAAAAGAAGGACAATTACAATTTGGCGCAAGTTATTATCCTGCTGACTTGCCTACTGCAAGTGAATATATTTTCACGGATAAAAAACAAACGCAAGCTTCATTTGAAGAAAATTTCGGAGACGAAATGGACTTCAGTGAAATTCAAATGGTTATTGCCAGAATTAAGCAACTTAAGGAAGAGAATTTCCAAGTCTGGGATCGAAAAACACAGCTTAAACGCCCGCTGGAATATTCTGATATTGCCATTATTACGCGTACTAGAAGTGACAATTTACAGGTAATGCAAGAATTTGCAAAGGCAGATTTACCTTTATTTGTAACTGATGCTCAGAACTATTTTCAAACATTTGAATTAGTGATGATCATGAATTACTTGAGATTGATTGATAATCCGCAGCAGGATATACCTTTAGTAGCAGTCTTACGTTCACCGCTTTTTAACTTTAAAGAACCTGAACTAGCACAAATTAGGGTAAAAACTAGGTCCGGAAATTTTTATAATGCTTTAACTAGTTTTGCATCAGTCAATTCAGATCTTGGTCAAAAATGTAAAAACTTCCTTCAGCAATTAGAATCTCTGCGCTCATTTGCGGCAACCCATCGAATTTCTGAGTTGATTTGGAGTATTTACGAAAGAACTCACCTGTTAGAAATTGTGACTGGCTTGCCTAATGGACAACAACGTAGAGTAAACCTAGAATCTCTATATGAGAGAGCCACTTCTTACGAAAGTGCTGGTTTTAAAGGATTATATCAATTCATTAGTTTTATCGAACGCATGCGGAAAAATCAAAAGGATTTAGCACAACCGCTTTTAAGTGATAAGGCTGATAATGCTGTAAAACTAATGACTATCCATGCGTCTAAAGGTCTTGAATTTCCAGTAGTGTTTGTCATGGGGCTAGGCCACAAGTATCAGACACGTGACTTAAGTGGCAATTTTACAATTAGTAAAGACGGACTTGGATTAACAATTAAAGAAAAAGATTATCGAATTGATTCACTAGTTAAATCTTTAGCCGATGTTGAAAAAAGACAACAAATGCTTGAAGAAGAAGCTAGAATCTTATACGTTGGTTTAACACGTGCTCAACAAAAGCTTATCTTAGTTGCTAGTGTAAGTGAGATGGAAACTAAGCAGAAAAAGTGGGAAAGTGAAATTGATCAAAAAACGAACATCCTTCCATTAACAAGAAAAATCAATGCCCAGTCTCCACTAGATTTTCTAGGACCTAAGCTAGAACAAAAGCATGAATTTGATCAAACGATTGAAGACATGACATTAGCTTTAGAAGAGCAAGATAAGATATATTACTTAAAGTTTGCTGTGCAGTCAGATATAGAAGAAAAGGATGAACAAAAAGACAATACTCAAAAATTAAGTTCTAAAATGAATGATGTAGTCAAAACTCTTTATAGTTTTGAATATCCATTTGCGGATGCTACTAAGACTACAGCCTATCAGTCTGTTTCTGAAATTAAAAAAGTATTCAATGATCCTATGGATACTGAACTTGAGAATTCACGTCTTATTTCTTCAAGTAATCGATATTTACAACCGATTGATGAGACTCCCGTATTTTTAGAAAAACAAAAATTTACTGGAGCAGAGATCGGAACAGCGATGCACCTAGTTTTACAGTATTATGATTATCAGGGTGATAAAACTGAGATAAATTTAGAACAAGAAATTGAAGAGCTTGTAGAATTAGGTAAATTAAACCCATTGATGGTGCCACATTTATCAAAAGAAGCTTTAAATTGGTTTGTAATGAGTGAATTTGCAGCAGAATTTTGGCAAAAACCAGAAAAATTACATAGAGAAAGTCAATTCTCAAGCTTAGTGAATGCTAGTGAACTGTTTAATGATTTTTCTGACTCAGCAGCTAAAATTCTAGTTCACGGAACAATTGATGGATATTTTGAAACAGACGAAGGTTTAATTTTATTTGACTATAAAACTGATTTTGTTGACAAAACTCATGAAGAACAAGCTATAGATAAAATTAAGCAAAAATATACTGGACAACTACGTTTATATGAACAAGCATTAAATGAAATATCGGAAAATAAAAAGGTAATTGGACAATATTGAATTTTGCTTGACGCAAGGAAAGTGGTCCCAGTAGGCTAGAAACAGAATAGAAGGGAGATTATTATGAAAAAAGCCTTTACAGATGATGTTTTCGCGGTCGTCGATCTTGAAACTACGGGCACCCAGCGCAATCAAGGCGATCATATTATTCAATTTGGTTGTGCAATCATCAAAAAGCGTAAGGTAGTAAAAACATATTCATTCTTAATCAATCCTCATCGTGAAATCCCTCAAGCTGTTGAAAACTTAACTCATATTAGTAATGAAGACGTGGCGCAGGCTCATGATTTTAGCTACTATGCACCAAAGATACGAAAAATCTTAGAAAATACGATTTTTGTTGCCCATAATGTAAACTTTGATCTTCCGTTTTTAAACTATGAGCTTGTAAATGCGGGCTTAGAGCCACTAACTGGAAAAGCAGTTGATACGGTGGAGTTAGCACAAATTGCTTTTCCAACTTTTCCATCTTATAAATTACGAGATTTAACAGCTCGCTTGAGAATTAAACACTTAAACCCGCACCGAGCTGATTCAGATGCACTAGTAACAGCAAAGTTACTACTAAAAGCAATTAAGAAACTGGAAAATCTTCCTCAGGCAACTCTCAATACTTTGACTTCCTTATCAAAAGGATTGCTACGAGATACTGATTATATTTTTTATGAAATTGGTCAAGTTGCTCGGCAGACTAAGAGACCGTTGCCTAAAGATTTGGTTCAGGTAAAACATTTAATATTGAAAAAGCAAAATGTAGCTCCACGTCGTAATGATGTAGCAAGTCCTGGATCATTTCCTCAAAGCGATGATGAAAAGAAAGAATTATTTAAAAAGAATCTCCGCTTTAGACGGGGACAAGTTAGTCTAATTAATAGACTCCACGACTTTGTTTACAGTGACTCAGATAACTCACTAGTTGTTGAAGCACCAAATGGTAGCGGAAAAACGTTTAGTTACTTAATGGCTTATGCGTATGAGCTATATTCTGGGAGAAAATTAGTCGTAGCAACGCCCACTAAGGTTTTACAGGAACAAATTCTAAAGCAGGAAATTCCGCAACTTTTACGGGTTACTCATTTAGACTTAGATGCCCAAATTGTTAAATCAAGCAGTCATTATTTAGATTTAGATGGATTTTACAATTCTCTTTATCAGACTGATAATCCGATTCAGCAAACTTTAATTTTACAAATGGGGATTTTGATCTGGCTTACTGAAACAGAAACTGGTGATTTAGATGAACTCCAGTTAACTAACTATCAGGCACCTCTCTTTGCAGCAATTGAACATCCTGGAGATGCGAGAATTGGAACAGCTTTTGCAGAATATGATTTCTGGAATTTAGCACGTAGTAGACAAGAACAAGCCGATATCTTAATTACTAATCATGCCTATTTAGCTAATCACTATATGGACTCAATTTGGGGCCAGAATCCCTTCCTAGTTGTTGATGAGGCGCATCGTTTTGTTGAAAATGTAGCAAGTTCAAGAAATGATTCACTTCAATTTGAAAGCTTCTGGGGGATGTGTAGTCACTTACGTAACTTACTTTTTTATGCAGAAGATAGTGCTAAGGCACGTTTTGGTAATAATTTAGAATTCAAATTGATCTTAGATAAACTTGAAAAAGATACAAATAATTTAATTCATTCTATTAACAAGATCCAGCAAGCCCTTTATGATAATCGAAAATTTGCTACCAGTTGGGAAGAGAAGAGACAAAATGCTATTAGTCTCGGATTTCAGGGACAGGATTTGTTCAACAATATTGGGCACTTCAAGCATTTGTTAAATCTTATGCAAGATAATATTGAAATTGTGCGCCAAGAGACTAATCAACTCCTCTTTTTGCTATATCATCAACAAAAGAATCTTTTAACGAGCGATGATGTTTTAATAAGAGATCTTCAAGAAGAAATAGATCAGTTAGATTATTACTCAGAGCAAAACTATCTTTTACTTGATCAATTAAGTGACCCTAAAAAGTTAGATCATGAAGGATTTGTTTTAGAAATAAGTAATGAAGATGACCCACTATCTACTAATTTAACTTGGTTAACACTTGATCCTGAAGAAGAAGTTAAACAGTTATATCATTACTTTGATAAAAAATTATTTATTTCTGCTACTTTAGCAGAACAAGACGACTTCTCATACACTATCAAAAACCTATATTTAGATCCTAAAAAAACACTTACTTATCGAGCAAAGCCTTCTTTCAAAGTTGAAAAGCATTTAAAAGTATATGCACTTTCCGATAATAATGCTCCGGAGGATCCAAACAGTCCTGAATATGAAACATTTATTAGTAATTTACTTACTCAAATTAAAGACTATAAGCATGTGTTAGTTTTATTTACTAATTTAGATGTTATCCGGGATGTTTTTAGCAGATTAAGTGAAAACAGTAATGCTTTAAAGGACTATGAAATTTTGGCTCAAGGCTTAACTGGTTCTAATGAAAAAATTGCTAAACGTTTCGGAATTGCTGAAAAAGCCATTTTACTTGGAGCAAATAGTTTCTGGGAAGGAATTGATTTTAAACATAATGGGGTAGATCTTGCAATTGTTACGCGTTTACCTTTTGAGTCACCCGATCAACCTGAGGTAAAATTACGAACAGAATGTTTAAAAAAGCAAGTTGGAGCTGATAAAATTTTTGAAGTGGATACACTTCCACGAGCAATTTTAAGATTTAGGCAGGGATGCGGTCGTTTGATCAGAAATGAGCGTGATCATGGAGTCTTTGTAGTTTTAGATCAACGAGTTTGGAATAAATCTTATGGCGAACAGTTTTTATCAGGACTACCTGTGAGTGCTAAAAAGGTTAGCAAGCAACAACTACTAAATGTTTTAAGGAATAGTAAACAGAATGAATAGATATGTAAAAAAAGGACTTAAAATCACTGGAATTGTGGTTGGAGTTTTGGCAGCAATTTATCTATGTCTTTGTATTGTATTTTATATTGCAACTAAGCCAGCAAGTGATGCAGTTAAAGAAACTAATAAGATTGCCCTTGAAAAGACCCCAATTACTACAGTTACCAAGAACTACCATTTAAGTCGTAGCGTTGAGAGCAATAGTTTAGAAGGAATGAGTAAGAAGGGTGAAAAGTATTACTTCATTTATCTTCCAAAAAGTAAAAAAGCTTACCTTTATCAAGCAAATAAAGGTAAAAGTGAAGAACAGATTTTAAATACTTTTAATGATGAGCATCCTGGACACAATAACCCTAAGTGCCAGCTAGGTTGGTATAAGGGGATGCCAGTTTGGGAAGTAACATATAAAAAGAAAAATGGTAATTATGGCTATGTTCTTTATGATTTTAGAAATGGAAAAGAAGTAGTCTATGCGGATAATTTATAAATTTG